>NZ_QUHH01000010.1:0-171593 GCF_003479515.1 Parabacteroides sp. AF14-59
TATACCGGTCCTGCAACTCTTTTCTTTCATTCTCTGCCATGGCTTTCGGATCTGAATCTTTCATAATTAAGTGTTTTGTATGTTATGTAGTTCACAAAGATATACATAATTCCTATTCTCCTGCCACAAATGTATAAACATTTCCACCGAAATCAACAGCGATCAAAGCATTCCCTGAAACAGTCACCGAACCGAATACCGGAGCACCTGTCGCATGTTTCCATACCAGTTTACCGTCTTCTTTATTCACTCCGTAGATAGTTCCGTCGGAAGCGCCTACATAAACCGTATTACCTGCCAGAACCGGACTGGTTTCGATCGTTGCGGAAGGTTTACGGGAATAAGGAGAAGTGAATACCAAAGCGTCGTTGGTTGCAAACTTCCATTTCAACTCCAGTGTCTCGTTATCCAGAGCGATCAAACCGTCTTTAGCTGAACCGAAGATGATCTCTTTATCCGTCAGCAAAGGTGTAGAAGTCACATCCACACTGAAAGGTAACTCCTTGCGCACAACCACGCGACCCGTATTGGCATCCAGAATAAAGAACGATTCACTCGAAATGATATACAGCAGGTCACCATGGACAGCTGCCGAAGCACCACGGTTACGCAGGCCGTTCGTATTGGCTTCCCATTTCAATTCTCCGGTTTTCAGGTCGTTTCCGTAAAGTGCACGCCATTGGGAAGAACCGACCAATACATTCTTTGCTATAGAGAATGTCGTTGTTGTTCCTTCGCCCTGCCCCCAGGCTTTATTCCGCCAGATTTCACGACCGTCTTTCGTATCGATAGCACAAAGCCCTTTACCTGTACCTGCATAAACAACACCGTCGGAAGCAACCAGTCCTTCGATCAGAGAAGGCAGACCGTTTATCGGTAACTGTTTTTCCCAGCTGAGTTTACCGCTTTCGGCATGAATGGCATATAAATACCCCTGTGCATCTTGTGCCAGAACCTGACCATTATCTATAACGATCGTGTTCTTAACTGAGTTGCGTACCGGATATTTCCAGATAAGTTCACCGGTCTTACCGTCGAGGGCATATACATAGGCCTCCCCTTTCAGGTTCTCATCCACAGAAGCGATATAGATCTTTCCGTTATAAACCAAAGGCGATGTCATATAAATATTCGCTCCTACATTCTTTATCCAGGCCATCTGTAAAGGTTGGTTCAGTGCAGGTTGAGCAGGTAAGGCATGCTGAGGATTCTCCAGCAGGTTCACCCAGTTACCGCCCAGTTTCACCTCCACAGGAGCAGCATGATATGTAAAGGCACTTTCTGTTTCAGCTGTTTCTCCATTATTGAAACGGGCTTTTATCTTTAAAGTAACAGCCTTTCCCTCTTGTTTGGCAGTCAAAGGAACTTCGGCATTCCAGCACCAATCGGTAGCTTCTTGCAGTTTCTTATTACTGAACAAGGCCTTACCATCTACCAGACAGGTATAAGTCACCTCTTTTACCGGCGTTACGGATGAATAGACATTTATCGCCAAAGGTACGGCACCCGAAGCCAATACAGGCACCTGTCCCTCAACCGGGGAGGTTATCTGAATCTGTTTATTCAGATAAGTATAACGAAGCTCGGAAACGAAATCTCCTTTCTTATCAACATGCAAGACACGGAAAGCACTGGTTGAATGGTCGATACCACCTTTATCCAACGTTGCCGTAGAAACGGAATATACATCTCCCTGCTTCTTCATATAGTTGATATGCCAGTGTCCGTATACCCAGGCTTTCAGATTATGTTCGTTCAGGTTGATCTGTTCCTGATCGTTGATTCCGAAAATGAACTGGTCGCCATACGTCAGCAGGTCATGGTTGAAAACGACGATCGGCTTGCCTTGCGGAACCTGTGCCAGGTCGTTCTTCAGCCAGCGATAGACATCTTCCTTCGTATAACCGGGCTGATAATCGCCTCCGGCCATCGGAGTCACGATATAGTGCGTGCTACCTGCATCGAAAGAGTAATAAACAGGCCCGTAGATACTTTCAAAAAGTTCCTCACCATATTTTCCTTTCACCAGGTCATGGTTACCGATGGCATAAAACATCGGGCAATCCATATTGGCGGTATTCATCATTTGGATATGTGCCTTCAGACCTTTTTCATAGCAGATATCGCCTGTGTGCATAATAAAGGCAACCTGTTCGTTGGCTGCATAATCGCGCACATTATTTACCCAGTCACCGTGATTCTCCGTATTGAAGATCTCCGTATCGGCGATATGGACATATTTATGACTGCCATCTTTTTGGATACCCCCGTTATAAGGCTGCAAACCGAATTCATACCCTTTCTGTTCACCGTCGATACGGATATAATGTTTATTATCCGTCTTATATCCCGAAGGAGTGGTGATAAAGATAAACCGTTCCCTCGGATGTCCCGGCAAGGAGAACGAACCGTCGGAAGCCGTTTTCACGACATTCAGTCCATCGGAAACAGCTACACCAGCCATCGGTTTCTCTCCCTTATCAAAAACTCCGTTATTGTTCTTATCTACAAAGACCCGTCCTGTATAGGCAGCGCTGGCAGAGAATGCCACACAGCTCAACAGGGCGATGTTCAGAAATGTTTTTTTCATGTGATTGATGTGTTTATATTCAGAATGTTAGTTGTAAATCTTCTATCCAGGGAACTAAAGGTTGCGAACGATCTGTAATACCCAGTTCTTCAGGTCCGGGAGCAATGAACTCGCTCTTTACTCCTTTCAGGTCCATACCTTTATCTGTCAATGTAACGATCCCGTAAAGGGCGTCTTTATAAGGCAGCGTATATTTCAAAGCCGGTCTTTTCTGATTGATCTCGTCGCTGAAACGTTCCGGACAGGCATATTTCTCGCCTACCCACTGATTGGAAGCACTGTTGATCTGGATATAGGCAATACCGTTGATCTCCTTCATATAATTCGTATGATCGTGCCCGCTGAAAGCGACCGCCACCTTTTTATATCCGGCACGCCGGTTCTCCTCCTCAAAGATCTTCCGGATATCTTCACGGTTCTCTGAAGAACATTCAAAGCTCTGATGCGAGAAGATGATACAACGTTTGTCGGTAGCCTGGAGGTCTTTCTTCAGCCATTCCATTTGTTCGGGATCCACCAACGAAATCTTTTCCGCTTTATAATAGTTCCCTTTGTCGTAAGGGAGATACTTTTCTCCGTCATAGATATTATTCGGATCGAGTACGATAAAATGAAAATCTCCCTTATCGAAAGAATAGTACGGACTCTGCATCCCTGTGAACCGGATAAACTCCTCTTTCGAACAGTTATCCATATCATGGTTTCCAAACACCATGTGCTTCTCGCCAGGATAATCCTGCCAGAGCTTCAGGAAAGGCTTGTTTTCTTCTTTCGGCATACAGAAGTCACCTAGTTCGATGATAAAGTCGACCTGATTCTCTTCGGCTGCATGTAAAAAGGTACTCAAACGTTCTTCCGCATCATGTGCGATATCCTGATGTATATCCGATACGATGGCAAATGTAACAGGCTTCGTTTCTTTCTGGCAGGAACCGAATCCCAGACAGATAAGAAGGGATAAGAATAAGTGTTTCATCATAACTATTTTTTGATATTGAAGGTTGTCAATACGAATCCGTGATCGGAAGCATAGAAGAAGTCATCTCCTTTAAATGAGAATGTTTCACCCAGGATATTGTCATAGCATTGGGACTCTACTGCCTGTATCGTTTTACCCTGATAATAGATGAAGTCGATACGATCCTGACGGTTCACCGTTTCCAGCGAGTCGGCATCTGTCAGCCAGGTCGTTCCGATGTTCTTCACCGGGTCGGGGTTGATCTCACGGAAACTGTCTTTGAAATTGGCCGCCTCCATCTCTTTGGATACTGTCCAGTTGACAACAGCGCCGCCATGATTGTACATGTCTTTGGTCGCTTCCGTCCAGTCCAGATGAGAGTGACTGTTGAAATCGCCTCCCATAATGATAGGAATGCTATCTGTCTCCGCTATCATCGGTTTCAGGGCACCCAATATTTTGCGTATCTCGTCGTCACGTGTACCGGCATCGTCCCAGGCCAGTATTTCTTCTTCCGACTTATCGGTGAGGGTCAGACGCATATCAGGCAGATAGTGTATCCAGGTATCGAACAAACGGACCGGTGTCCCGTCCATATCTATTTCTACCCCTCCGAAATTAAACGTATCGATCACATCGGGATAAGAATATCTCTTTACGATCGGATAACGGCTAAAGATACAAAGGTTACTGGAAATCAGATAATGTTCGTATCCGAGCGAGTCCGCGATCATCGGAGCCGCCCCATAAGTTTCAACCATCAGAATGACATCCGCCTGGCTTTTCTTCAAAATGCCGATGATGCCGTCACAGGCTTTTTGTCCATAAGTTTTTGAGTGACCTGCATGCCAGACATTCCAGGAAAGGACGGTGAGTTGTTGCTCTTTTTTCTGTTCTGAGCAAGATATGAACAGACTTAGAATTAGTATTACAAATGTTATACTGGTAAAAATTCGTGTTTTCATGTACATAACTTATCGATATTAATATAATTCTACCACAAAGATAGAAAGATAAAAATGATTCAAAAATATATCCCAAAAGTCCACACCTATAATAGATATAACTTTTAGGATATACATATTATTGTTTTTTGCTCAAAAGAGTAAAAAACAATATCGACTATTTAGCCCAAAACTTATTTTGAACTAAGTTCTTATTCAATACAATATCTTTAGTCGATATCGGACTATAATAATATTTCGGCTCTATAAAGTTCCATTTATTAACCTGAGAGATCAGACGGATATATCCTTTATCACCACCAGTCAATTCAAATGTATTTCCTGCTAAAATCTCTACATTCAATTTGTACTTTTCCTTATCTGCCTGAGGAATAGCATCAGCATCTGCCTGCGTTGCCACCACGGCAAAATCAGGCTGACCGTCCCCTGTCAGGTCCAGATATCCCAACTTATCAATATACATACCTTCCGGAGCCCTTTCCATTAATTTACCAGCTCCCCAACGCATTAAATCGTCATAACGAAATCCTTCACAAGCCAATTCGATACGTCTTTCACGTCTAACTTCCAAAATAGCTCCCTTCTGTGCAGAAGTGACGTTTGGATAACGATTTGCCTGAACAGGATCAACATTTGCCATCCAATCTGTTAAAGTTGCCCGAGGTACACCTGCACGTTCTCTGATTAGATTGATACTTTGATCGATATCATCCTGAGTCAACTCTCCCAATTCCGCTTTTGCTTCTGCATACATCAATAATACTTCCGCATACCGGATCAATGGCAGGTCTGTATAAGCTTTATCCCATTCCGTCTGATCGAATGTCAGCGGAGAATATTTTACCTGCGGATAACCGCCGATAGTAATTTTCTGACGATGAGGTTCAGTTTCTCCCGGACGCATAAAACCTGGCATCATAAAGGTTTGTCCCAAACGAGGATCCCTGTTTTCAAAAATTTCAAGGAATGTTTTCTTGTCATAACCAGGTACATCCTGGAATCTCTTCGTCTTGCCATCTTCGATCACATAGTAATCTTCCATAAGGTCACGCGATAAACCGGTCGTCCAGTCAAACCGAGCGCCAGCACCATGCTTACGTCCCAACTCATTACTGTAATCTTCGAAGATGATCATCTCCTTGTTAGAAGATAAATCCTGGCTATTAAATAAAGCTTCATAAGCCCCTTCGCCGGTTGACAACTCATAATTGCCTGTATTCATAATCGCTTTACATGCATCAGCTGCCACACGGAAGAAACGATCAGCATCATTCAATTCCAATTCTGAATGATATTTACGCCAACAACCTTCTGCCAGAGCGATACGTGCTTGCATGGCTAAAGCACCACTCCGATACCAACGCGTTCGACCGCTACTTTCATCTTTCATATTAGTTACCGCGAAATCTAAATCCGCCATAATAGAATCGACAACCAGAGCACGCGAATCCTGTGGTTTAAACAATTCTTCTGTATCCGTTGTCTGTAAATCGCGACTATACCAAGGTACATCCGAATAAGATAATACTTTGTCATAATACAATTTAGCTCTGAACATACGGGCTAAACCTATATAGTGATTAATTTCCGCTACATCACCTTCAGCCTTGCCGGCCCTTGCTAACATAAAATTGACATTGCGAATGTTTCCCCATCCCCATGTCCCTGCATTATCAGGATTCAATTCTCCGCGCATCTTTGAATAAATGCTGGCCTCTTCCACATATATCACGTTATCAGAGGCAACATCCCAATAATTGGAAGAAACATATCCGTACATGCTATTTGTATAGATTTCCAAATCACCTGCAGACTTGAAAAATCCTTCCTCTGTAATGGATGTCTCAGAATATTTATCCATAAACGAATCGTTACATCCGCTTAAACATAAAATGCCGACGATTCCTATCGCAGCTATTTTCATAATATTTTTATTAATAATCATAACTTTCAGCAATTAAAAATTAGAACGTAACATTTAAACCAAACGAATAAGAACGCTGTAACGGATACATCTGGCCGCCCAAACATTCCGGACCCAGTTTATAATACTTATATAAACCTGTTATTTCACACAAGTTGTCACCAGAAAAGAAAAGGCGTAAACGCTGGATATTAGCCTTATCTGTCCACTTTCTCGGAAGTGTATATCCGAATGTCAAGTTCTTCAAACGAGCATAAGTAGCGTTCTGCAAATAACGAGTCTGAGTAAGAGCCGCTTCAGATCCACCTTCCGCTACATACGATTTAAAACGCGGGAAATAAGCATCCTGGCTTGGATTTTCTTCTGTCCAACGATCATAGTAATTACCATAAGTAATATTAGTCCATGGCTGTGCATAAATACCCCAGAAATACAGGTCACCACTCGGACTATAATTCTTCTTTAAAACACCCTGGACAAACAAGCTCAAATCGAAACCATTCCAATCGGCATTCATATTAAAACCAAAACCGTAACGTGCACGGTTATTGCCAATAATCTTATAATCTCCATGGTCGTCAATTGTCCAAGCTCCTTTATCAATCTTACCGTCCTCATTCAAATCCTTAAATTTTAGATCACCGGGAGCAAGTGGTCGTGTACCGATATAAGAAGCAACTTGTGTTTGGTCGGCGTGGTTGTCAATATCTTCCTGAGATGTAAAGAATCCTTCCGTTTCCAATCCCCAGATAGATCCCATTTCCCAACCTTCGTAATAACTATCCAAAGAACCCGTGTCATTGGAGAATTTGGTGATCCAGGAACGGCTATCACCAATATTGAAGCTCAGACCGTAATTCAACGTTTTTCCTGCCAGTTTTACATTATCACGCCAGCTAATCGTCAAATCCCAACCAGTTGTTTTCAAGTCTGCTGCATTTTCCAACGGTTCACTGGTACCTAAAACATTCGGTAGTTCCGCTCCTGCCGTCAACATATCTTTTGTACGACGGATATATCCA
Organism: Parabacteroides sp. AF14-59; assembly: GCF_003479515.1. NCBI lineage: Bacteria > Pseudomonadati > Bacteroidota > Bacteroidia > Bacteroidales > Tannerellaceae > Parabacteroides > Parabacteroides sp. AF14-59. The sequence continues at coordinate 7,460 of NZ_QUHH01000010.1, forward strand.
TCGACAGTAGCAGTCAATCGGTTATTCAGGAAATTGACATCCATACCCCAGTCGGCAGTCGTCACCTTCTCCCAAGTTAAGTTACCCGCAACCAATCCAGGTGCAGATACACCTATCGGTTGTTTACCATCCAAAATATTGGAAATTTTTCCGGATCCCATGGTAGCCAAGTAAGCGTAATAATTCTCTTTTAAATCCTGATTACCCAAACTACCGTAAGAGAATCTGAACTTCAAGAAATTAACAACATCACGTACCGGTTCAAAAAAGTTTTCTTCTGAAAGCACCCAAGCTACAGAACCAGAAGGGTTGAATGCATACCGGTCATCATGTGGGAAACGGGATGTTCCGTCGTAACGACCATTAAATGCCACGATATACTTATTATTATAGATATAATTTAAACGGCCGAATACACTACGCATAGAAAGTGAATAGATGCGTTGACCTACATTCATATCACCCGATGCCAATCCTAATGAAGGTAAAGAAGATGAAATCAACTCTTTACGGCTTGCAGAGGTATAATTATCACGCCAGTCTTCCTGGTTGAAACCAATCATCGCTGTAAAATCGTGCTTGTCGTTAAACAGTTTATGGAAAGTGGCATATGCATCAAATGTAAGAGTACGTGCATTCGTATGGTTCAGGTAAGCCTGAGATACCGGATCCTGCTGAGCAGCCGGTCTGTCCGGACCATCATAATAGTCGACAGGTAAAGAATATCCCTCCTCTGCATTTTTATTCGTCGAATAGTTAAACGAACCATTTACAAAAAGGATGTCCTTGATAATATCGATCTTTGTTGTAAATTGCGTTGAGAAAGTTGTCTTCTGTTGGTTCCAACGACCTCCGTCTACCAAACGGCCGAATACACTACTACCGGCCTTGGTCCAAGAACCATCCGGATTATAAGTCACATCCAACGGGTTGATACGGTTTACTTCCCAATAGTAAGAATTTCCCAAATAGTTAGGAGAATCATAATCTGAATTTACAAAACTGGTATTATTACCTAAAGTCCACCAGTCTGTCAATTTAAAATCCAGTTTGGAACGAAGGTTGTAACGGTTATATTTATCAGTTCCGTACTTTACCATACCATCCTGAAAATTGTAATTGGCAGAAAAGTAATAATTTATACGGTCTGTTTTACCAGATACATCGACTGTATGATTTGTAGAGAATGCCAAATTCTTATAAGCCTCATCAAACCAATCAGTACTGCCAAAATAAGCATACGTACCGTCCGGATTCAAAAAATAGGGGGAAGTACTCGGATCTTCCGACACTTTTTTGGCATAAGCCAATTGTTCTTCGTTATATAAGTTATACCAGGGATAAGACATGGTATTACGGGTTGAAGCCACAAGATAAGGATCAGTGATCACATCAGCCATACCTGTTAACTTACGCATTGCAAAGTTATTATTGTAATTGATTGTCAGCTTTTCTTGACCGGCCGTCTTAGTCGTAACCAAAATCACACCAAATGCTGCACGCGAACCATAGATCGCTGCCGATGCTGCATCTTTCAACACGGATATACTACCAATATCGGTTGGGTTCATTCTGTTCAACTCTTCAGCCGAAGAAACAACACCGTCAATTACAACCAGCGGATTACCACCGTTGATAGAAGTTGTTCCACGAATGTTAAAGCTGGGAGAATCTGTAGCCTGTCCACTACCGATCGAAACGGTCAAGTTAGCCACCGATCCTTGCAAAGCCTGTCCAACCGTCAAAACCGGACGGTTTTCCAAGACCTTTTTCGGCACAGTCGCCACCGCTCCGGATAAGTCTGCCTTCTTCTGTGTTCCATAACCGATAACTACCACTTCATCCAAAGCTTCACTATCTTCACTCAAGGTCACATTTACCGAAGTTTTGCCATTCAAGGCAATTTCCTGTGTCTTATAACCGATATAAGAGATACTGACAACTGCATTCGGAGCAACATCAGATAAAGAGAAGTTACCATTGGCATCCGTTATACCACCGATAGTAGTTCCTTTCACCATCACATTCACACCAATCAGCGGTTCACCGATCGCGTCTTTTACATTACCTGTTACGGAAATTTTCTTTTCCTGCTGGGGAGCAGCAACAGCAACTTGTTTTCTGTTCGTTTCGTTCTTACGAACAATAATCTGGCGGTCATTAATGATATACTCAATGTCCGTTCCTTCAAACATTTTTTTCAATATGGATTCAACGGTCTGATTGTTGACGTCCACATTTACTTTCCTGTTCAAATTGATATTTGAACCGTGGTACACAAAAATAAATTCACTGTTCTTTTCGATGTAAGAAAATACATCTTTTACAGTCCGGTTGTTCATGCGAACGGTCAATGTGGTTTGTTCCGCATAGGTTGATTCTGCATAGACTACAGACCCTCCATAACTTACCAGACATAAGGCTAAACATGCACTTTTAAGAAAATGAGCCGGTTTTCGGCTGAATTCTTCATTCTTTTTCATACATTTGTAACGTTTTTTCTTTGATACATAAATTAATAGATTAAACAAGAAACTTTAGAACCGAGTGATATGGCCGTATCGTTCGGTTCTTTTTTTAATTTGATGTCTTTCACATAGGCAATTTTATTTTGATATTATTACGTTGTTATTCGCGTCTGTCTTATATTGGAGGAATAGGGACTGGCAGACGATATTGATCACATCTTCCATGTTCTCACGCAAATCCAGTTTCCCGGAAATGGGTATGTTCCCTATCTCTTCATTATACCAAATAGTACGCCCATAATAACGGGACAACCGATCTAAGGTCTCTCCAACCTTCCGCTCGCTCAACATCATCATATTATCCTTCCAGCAGATATACTCAAAAACATCTACTTCTTTGACTTTCGTACCTTTATCATTTATCTCAAACATCTGATTGGGAGAGAGTTCTAACTTGTTATTCTTACCTGAATCGACTTCCACCCGCCCGTCAACCAGTACGACCGATGCAAAAGCATCTTCCTTATAGGCACAAACGTTGAACTGTGTACCGAGCACCTTTACATCAAAACCATTTGTTTTGACAATAAAAGGACGTGAAGGATCTTTTGTTACATCCAGGAAAACCTCGCCTTCCACAATTATTTCTCTTTTTTCTTTTTTGAATACTGCCGGATAAAACACACGTGTACCGGCATTTACATGCATCCTCGTTCCGTCGGAGAAAGTGATATCCGCTCTTCTGCCTTTCGGGACAATGATCTGGTTTATCTCCTCTTTTTTCTCTTTCTTATCTTCTGCCGTCTCCTTCTTTACAACGTGTTCCTCTACATTCGACTTTCCATCCACATCATATCTGATAGACGATTCATCTTTCAGTTGCATTTTATCCTCGCTTTCAATTAAAACGATCTCATCACCGGACAAAGCAGATGTATGGTTTTCAAGCAGGGCTAGCGACATGGAAGTATCATTCTTCGTTTCCATGCCAAAATAAAGACCGACAGAAATAAGTACGGCGATTGATGCTGCAACAGACCAGATATAACGGGCGCGTAATCTGAATGAAGTATGTGGCTGATCCAACCGGGCTTCTATCTCCTGCCATGAAACCAGAGCTTCCGGCAATTTATCCGGCTCTGCTTCATGAACTTTCCTGAGTAAGTCTTTCCCGGCCTGCTCAAATGAATTCTTATTTAATATGTTTTGTTTTCTATTCACAAGTAACCTCTTTTTACCCTTATTACGGGAAAGGTCTCATTTGGTACTCACTTTTTTTGAATAAAATCAATTCTTTTTCAGATACAATCCCCTAAGACGCGTCAAAGATCTGAATAACAGATTCTTACTGGATTGATAATTTATTCCCATTATCTCGGCTATTTCATCATGCTTTAGCTCATTGACATAATACAGATAAATTATTTCCTGTTGATGGGGAGATAATTGCGAAAAGACCTGCATCAGATGTTTAGCCCGATTATCAGCATCCGAATCTTCAAAAGAAAGTAAAGGCATCAGTTCGTCGGTCACAAACACTTCTTCATACAAGGAGATATCATCCGTGGCTTTCTCCTTTTCGAGTGTATCATACAATTTATTACGTAAGGCTTTGATCAGGTATCCTTTCACATTCGGGGTAGCGGAAAGAGACTGGTAGTTTTGAATTAGTTTTATGAAAATATCCTGGATGCAATCTTTTACTAAATCCTTATCCGATACTAACTTGGAGCCATAATTATATAATAAAGAATAGAAGCGGCAATAGATTTCTCTGAAAGCCTCTTTATCCCCTATCAAACATAATTCCCATAATTTCTCATCGGATATTTGCATATAAATACCTACTTATAATTATTGTAATAATTTATCAACAACAATTGGTGCGCAAAAGTAAATACGCATTATTACACTCATATTACATCAAAATTAAGTAAGCATTAGTATAAAGATCGTATAATTTCATAAGTCCATAAATAGTATTACACTTACAACATATCTATCTCTTTGAAAATAAAAGATTGGAAATAGTTCTGTTAGAACTAATATGCATATCATTATTTTCTACAAAAAACGATGATTTGATTGTATGTATAACGCTTTGATTGTTAACAAAGATTTTTAAAAACGTTCATTCTTCCTTCCTATTTAACCTATTATAATAAAAATGAGCTATATTTGCATCCGTTGGGTTATTAGTTCTAACAGAACTAAGGTACTAATTATATAAATCTACTGTCACAATCAGTCCTTCCTGCCTTACCATCTTAAATTTCTATAAAAATCACCTACGCATTCCTACAAACTATTCAGGCACGGAATATATAAATTCCATGCCTGAAAGAAAGTGATTATAAAGAGTTATTTATTTTACTTTGATATGGTCGAAACCTTCCCCGTACACACCGATAACAGCACTCTGTGAAACAAATGCTTCCGGATCTATATCTTTGATCAAACGGAAAATTGTAGTCGATTCCCGCTTTTTTGCCAGCACGAACATCATCTTCACACCGAGTCCGGTATACATGCCGGTTCCGTCTATTACCGTTACACCCCGGTGGAGATCTTTATTGATACGACGTCCTATCTCTTCATGTTTTTTGGAAATAATAAAGAACTGCACTGACTGGCGGGCACTATTCACCACCTGGTCGAGCACAAAGCTGGAGATATACAGAGTAGCAAAACCATAAACCACTTTTTCCCAATCATGCAGTACGAAATAACTGGAAGAGATAATGATCATGTCCGTCATCAGAATGACACGCCCCAACGTAATATCCCTGTACTTATTGATAATGGCAGCAATAATATCCGTACCGCCGGAACTGCCATTAGCAGAAAAAGCAATACCAATACCACTTCCGCAAAAAGAAGCACCGATAACACAAGCCATGAACGGCTGATCACCAAGTAAATGCAAACCGGCTGTCGCCCCTTGAATAATCGGCAGAATAAAAGTCATGACCAATACGGCAAAAATGGTCTTTACGCTGAACCTCCACCCCAGAACGATCAGAGAAGCGATCAATAGCCCGCCATTAATTGCAAAATACGTGTACTGAACATTCAATCCGGTCGCCCAATACACAATAGAAGCAATACCTGGCACCCCACCGGTAGTTATGTCGTTGGGCAAAAGGAAAACTGTCCACCCAATAGCATAGAAAAGCATGCCAAGAGCGATCATCAGGTAATCGTGCAGCTCTCTCAGCATTAACTGCCTTGAGGTAATCGATAAAGTTGGTTTCATTTTAAAAGTTTATTAATTTGCAGCTCCGCAAAAACGAAGCTGCAAAATTAATGAAGATTAAATCAATTTATCGGTATGATTCCAATGAATTTATAAAAAACAGATAGTTAAATTTCTATTACGACGGATCAGGCAGTCAATAACTCCATTTATCACGCCATTCAATGACGGGCTGGTCACCATCGAAACGGATAGGAAGCCAGATATAACGGCCATCTATCGCATTGTCGGGAGTCCATCGGTCACCCATATAAATGAATTGCCCCGGTTTGCCCGGAACCGGTAAAACATACGTACTTTGGGAATGGAAAGAGAGGTCGGCATCCGCCCCGGCAAACGGGTTCTCCAGTTCCTCCCAGGGTCCCCAAACAGAAGAAGCGACGGCCGAGCGTCCCGCATTCGGCGCCCATCCGGTACAGCCGGACATGATCAGGTAATATTTCCCGTCACGTTTGAACATTGCCGGAGCCTCCATGAAACGACCGGGGAAGAAACGGGCATAAGCACCGGAATAACCGGTATAATCGTCCGTCAGTTGAGAGATATGCAGCGTACTGTTCTCTTCGGAAGAATAGATATGATAGGCTTTACCATCCTCATCGACGAACAGATTCATATCGCGGGCCATTTGTCCGCCTTCCATGTCACGCCCGAGTAAATTCAGACTGTCCGGATGAGCTGGCAAACTACCGCCTGTAAACTGACTCCTATCCGATTCCGGAACCCGCTGTTTATGAATATCCTGCACATTGATCGGCCAATGACCGGCATTCGGACGTACGGCACGAAGGAACGTATAAGGACCAACCGCTCGATCGCTTACGGCAATACCGCTAAGAGCACCGGAATATCCCGCCCCTTTCGGTTCCAGATGAAACCACATGACATACTTGTTATTCTTCTTATTATAGATCACTTTCGGACGTTCCAGAATACAGCCTTTCGCTATGCTATGTGTCGAATCATCCGTCACGACAGACAGAGCGATACCTTCGTCTTTCCAATTATACAGATCCTTGGAGGAATAACAGTGAACACCGACCAGGGCATTATTTCCGGCTGTTCCTTCCGTCTTATGCTCGCCAAACCAGTAATAGGTATCACCGGCATGAAGAATACCGCCACCGTGAGCATTGATATGCGTCCCGTTGTTATCCGGCCACAGTTCACCGGGAGTAAATACGCCCCCTGCCTGTTCTGCCCCTGTTTTACTTTTACAACTCATAAAAGCAACGGCAAACAACAGGATACACAACTGTATAATCTGACCTTTCTTCATACGATCAGACGTCACAAATACGTATACATTTTTCAAGAGAGGCGATCTTATCCTGCTGGCGCGGAACGAACTCCTGTCCGACAAACCCTTTATAACCGGTTTCCACTATCGCTTTCATGATAGCCGGATAATAAAGTTCCTGTGTCTCGTCGATCTCCGCACGTCCCGGATTACCGCCGGTATGGATATGGGAGAAATATTCGTGATACTTTTGAATATTCTCAATGATATTTCCTTCCATGATCTGCATATGGTAGATATCATACAGAAGTTTAAAGTTAGGCGAACCGACACGGCGGCACAGTTCCACTCCCCAGACAGTATGATCGCACTGATAATCTTTGTGTCCCACACTATTCAGCAATTCCATTGTCAGGACCACATTATGCTTCTCTGCCAAAGGCATCAGACGCTTCAGGCCTTTTTCACAATTTTCCCATCCCTGAAGATCGGTCAGGCCGTTCCGTTTACCGGAGAAACAGATCAGATTGGTCAATCCGGCTTCTGCAACCAAAGGAATTACCTGTTCGTAACTGGCAACCAGTTCATCATGCAGTTTAGGATCATTGAACCCACGGTCGATCCCTAAACCGGCTCCCTGACACATAGCTACCGTCAACCCATGTTGCTGTACCACCGGCCAATCTTTCGGATCGAGCAACTCGATCGATTCAATGCCTATATTCTTACATATCCCGCAAAATTCATCCAGCGGATAGTCGCCGAAACACCATTTACTAACGGAGTGACGTATATTCCCCTTAAGCGGTTCCTTTGTTTCTACTTTTTTCTTCTTTGCAGGATTCGCTGCATCCAGTCCGGATACGGCTAACGCAGCCCCACCCACCAGTGCGGTCTTAATGGCTGTTCTTCTTGAGATGTTTTCCATGTTATTCAGAATTGATAATTAATTAGATGGTACAAATATAAGAAAAGAATCTATTTCAGCACCTTGTCTATCCACGGCAACACCCATTCTACCTTAAAATAATGATTCTTCGGGCACTTAAACTTACTCATTATGGAATATGCTCGTACTAGGCGAACATAAAAAAGGCGGTGTGTCAAAAGTCGACATTAAGGACCGCAGTTGACGCAGACAAAGCACAGAGTCTCGCAGACAATATGATTATTAATATATAAATCTGCGAGCGTCTGCGTAGTCTGCGTCAACTGCGGTCCTTAATTGCTTTTTGACACACCTTCGCTCTCTTCAAACTGTTAATCCACTTGTTTATTTCCAGTTTTCATTTTGAACCAAAAGACCATCCATCTTCTGGATCTCATTATGTGGAATAGGCATTGTCGCCCATTTAGCATTGTAAACACTGTTCGAATATTTACCTAAGTATTTAGCTTCATATTTCGTATAACTGTTTAATATCTCAGCAGCCATACCCCAACGAGCCAGGTCGTACCAACGATGGCCTTCCATTGCCAACTCGATCCTGCGCTCCCAACGCAATGCCTCAAACGCTTTCTCTTTTGAGGCAAACTGGGAATCCGGATATAAGCCGACACGATAGTTTGCGGCAGCATCGGCATCTTGCTTGCCATTTACTTTATCATCTAAGACATAAGAAGAACTTGTCTCTAACATAGTCGTTGGATCTACGGCTTTAACATAGCCGTTTGCGGCACGGGCACGTACCCGGTTAATATATTTCCCCGCCTCCTGCGGTTGCCCCAATTCAATCAATGTTTCAGCATACCATAATAATACATCCGCATAACGGATCAAGTGGAAATTCTTCGCCGTAGAGTTAGTTTGAGTTGTGACGGACAAGCTGCCCTTATCGGCTTTTCTCGGGATATTTTTCTTATTCAGATACAACCCGCCGTTAGAAACGTCACGAACCCAGCCATCCAACATGCTTGGAATAGTCCAGTCGAGGAACGGGGTCTCAAAGCGTCCCGTGGAGACATCCAAACGCGGATCTGTATAGACCTGCAAATCCGTATGAGGCAGGTTGTTTTCATCCAATGATGATAATACCGGATCATTGCGGTAAGAATCATTCATTTTGGGCAAGCCCTTTTCATCCACGATATGAGCGTTAACCAGATCGTAAGAAGGTTGGTAGAATCCCCAGCCCCCGGTACCCAATGCACCGCTAAACCCGATATGCCAGGCACCGTTTATATTGGAAGTCTGCTCTACAGTGCCTGATACAGCGGCCTGGACATCAAATATGGACTCTCCCGTCCAGTCGCTTTCACCTGCAGTATAAAGTTCCTCATAGGTCTCCGCCAATTGGAAATTCGTTCCGTTATTGTCCTTGCCGTTTGCCAGTACATCATCCAGGATTGTTTTAACCTCAGTCCAGTGATTGGAAGTACCGTTCTTCCCGTTATATGGAGAGGATTGGTACATTTTAACTTTAGCAAGCAAAGCACCGGCAGCCCATTTGTTTACACGCCCCTTTTCTACGGGCCATATGTCCGGCAAGTTGTCGTAAGCAAATTGCAAGTCCTCCACAATCTTATCCCAAATATAGATGTAATTTCTGCTTTCATCAACATTGGATACCTTTGGATTTACGTCTTCTTTCATGGCCACGTCATCCACGTAAGGGACGGCAGCCCCAAACAATTTAACGACCTCGAAATGAAAGAAACCACGCATGAAACGAGCCTGGGCAATAGCCTCCGTGTAGAAATCCTTACTTTGACCGGTTACGGCAGAGAGTTCCTCCTTGCATTGACCGGCAACTTTAATCACATTGTTAGCGAAGAATACACCGTTGTAGCAATGAGCCCATTTGGTGTTGAAATAACTGTTGTCGGTAGTGAACGTATAAGTTTCCAGACTGGTGAAATCCGGTTGGTCCTGATACGTAGATCCTTTATTCGCATCTCCCCCCATTACGTCGCCATACACATAATTGGTCAACGTCGAACGGAAATATCCATCGTCAGCATCTGTAGAATTTAACCTTGCGTACATGCCAGTCAACAACAAGGTTACCCCCTCCTGTGACACAAAGTCAGGTTCCTGCTTATTTGTAATCGGTTTCACATCCAAAAAATCAGAGCAGGAAGTCATACATCCTACTGCTACGGCAACAATCGCCGCATATATAAACAGTTTCTTCATCTTTTTTAAATTTATTGTTATCAATTCCCTAAACTTACCGGGTTTTGCTTAGAATGTTATATTTACACCTAAGATGAACTGACGCGGCATACCGTAAGAACCAAAGTCGGTTCCCATGGTACGGTCGTTTGAACGACCGTCCGAATCGGTACGTACCTGCGGGTCCAAACCGGAATATCCGGTTAATGTGAATACATTGGCTACCTGGCCATAGATACGAATCTTTTCAAATTTGATTTTCTCCAGGATACTCTTCGGAAGCGTATAACCTAATGTCAGCGTCTGCATACGCAGGAAGGAACCATCTTCGATATAACCTGAATTAGATTCGTTGGCAGCGATCGTACTCTCACCCGTATTGGTTGCCCACATCGGATAGATACCATCCGGATTCGTCACCGGATGCCAGGAATTGTCCCTGCGATCCTTTGAGTATGCGGACTGCAAGGAGCCGTAATGGGTGTAGTATTTGTACATGGCGAAAATGTCATTTCCTACAGAGAAATACAGATAAGTACTTAAATCGAATCCTTTCCAACCTAAACTCAAGTTCAGGCCTCCTGTCAGGTCCGGATGGGGATTGCCGATGAATGTACGGTCGTCTGCGTCGATCTTACCGTCGTTGTTCACATCTTTAACTTTGTACTGGCCGACGTAATTGGCGGCATTCAAAGCAGATGCGTCGGAAACGCCATACGGCAATACTTCAGTGCCGACATCATTCTTATAGTTCTTCACCTCATCCTCACTCTTATAGATTCCGTCCAGTTGGTAACCATGGAACATCCCTACCGCATGTCCTTTCATCAATACGTTCATGTTTGAGATACGGGTTCCGGTAAAAATTCCGGCATCCGTACCGATCTCGGTCAATTTGTTCTTGTAATGTGAAAGATTCAAACCGATGGAATAGTCGAAATCACCTACCTTGTCACGCCAGTTCAAATTCAGGTCAACCCCCGTATTTCTCATGTCACCGATATTTACTTTCGGTTTACCGGCTGCACCAGCCAAAGCAGACCAATTCGCGTCAATCAACATATCAGAAGTATTCTTGATATAATAATCGAAGTTTACAGACAATCGTTGGTCCAAAGCAGTTATATCGAAACCGGCATTAAGCATTTTAGAAGTTTCCCACTTCGCCTCGATATCCCCCAGGTTTGTTACGCCAAAACCTTGATATACTTCCGTATCGGAACCACTAATGCTGTATAGATAGCGGTCTCCCGTACCGTACTGGAACGCCCAGTTATACGAATCGATATTAGAGTTACCGGTTGTACCGTAACCCGCACGGATCTTCAGGTCATCTAACCATGTACGCGTCTGCTGCATGAAATTTTCATCAGAGATACGCCACCCCAAAGATATGGAAGGGAACGTCCCCCATCGGTTCTTCTGGGAGAAACGGGAGGAGGCATCCCGACGGACTGTTACGGTTGCCAGGTATTTGCCTTTATAGCCATAGTCGGCACGTGCAAACATGCCAAACATAGTAGATACATCATTCTGGTTTCCACTGTTCCTTAAGTCTGCACTGGCACCGTTATTGATAACCCATGTGTTCGGATCGTCTTCGAACGGGTAATTGATACGGCCTGCCTGGATCCAACGTCCCAGACCCTCACGAATAGCTTCGGTACCAATTACGGCACCGATCGTATGATCATCATTGATAGTCTTGTTATAAGTTGCAGTATTGGTCCATTGATAGCCTAACCAGTAGTTAGCTTGTTCATAGAACTCATTATTGTTACGGCCTTCTTTATTTGTCATAATGGTACGTTTGTTCATCCAGAAATCCCACGAACCATTGATACGGGCACTGAACTGGGTACGTATCTTCAGATCTTCACCGATCCCCTTCAGCGGCATTATCTCGGCATAGGCAGCGGATTGCGCACGTAAGAAACGACGGCGGTTGTCTTTGCCATGGTTTACGGCCATTACGGCACTCTCGGCTCGTCCCCCTTCAGCGTTCTGCGAACCGGCATAGTCGCCGCCTATTGTATAGACGGGTACCCAGGGTTGGATAGAGAATGTTTTACCGAACGTATTGTCGTCACCTTGGCGCCCCCGTTCTCCGGAGTTTTCGATCACGGCAATGTTCGTGTTTTGTCCGATATTAAACCAACCGTTTACGAAGAAGTTTGTGTTAGCACGCAAGGAATAACGGCGGAACCAGGATTCCTTGATCGTACCCTCCCGGTTCATATAACCCAAGCCTATAGAGTAAGTAGCTTTCTGACCACCACCCGTCACGGAAATCTGATGGTCCTGCACTTTACCCGTCTGCACAACCTCGTCATACCAATCCGTCCCTTTACGGGCTTCTTCTTCAGAACAGCCATCTTCCAGCATCTGATAGTAAGCGGAGCGAGACCAGGTGTTGGTGCCATCATCTTTATAAGAAGTCCTCCATGCTTCAAGGCTACCGAATTGACCGATTACCTGTTCCTTGCTCAAACCGGACGGTTTGATTGCGTAGGGCATCGTCAAATGACCTGTACCATCCGGCCCGATCGAACCGAACTGGGCATGGGTCACAGTTTGACCGCCGCGATACTGGAACAGGTTGCGTTGTCCTTCCTCTTGAAATTCCATTGCTTCCCAGGCATCCAGCAAGCCATAACCATGGTTGGCCATCTTCGCAACGCCAAAATAGCCATTGTAAGATACTTGCACACGGTCATTTTTCTTGCCTTGTTTCGTCGTAATAATGATTACGCCGTTTGCTCCTTTTGCTCCGTAAATAGCGGAAGCGGCGGCATCCTTCAATATCTGCATAGACTCAATATCATTAGGGTTCACTGCATCGATATCTACACCGGATACACCGTCCACGATCACTAACGGATCAGAGCCGTTTACAGAACCCACACCACGAATACGAATGGTGGTTTCACCCAACGGGCCACCTCCTGCCTGTACGAACACCCCGGCTGCTTTACCTTGCAAAGCCTCAGCAAAGTTGGACACCGGAGTCTCTTTCAATTCGTCCGTAGCGACGACAGCCACAGAACCGGTTATATCTTTTTTGACCTGTGTACTATAACCTGTTACGACAACTTCATCTAATGCCTGGGAATTTTCGACCAACGTAATTTTAATAGAGGTTTGGTGAGCTTTTAGTGATACCTCCTGGGTAATATATCCGATATAAGATATCACTAAAACGGCATCTGCGGGCATATTCTCGATGAAAGCCCGTCCTTCCATATCGGAAATGTTACCAATAGTAGTTCCTTTTACCACTACATTGGCTCCGACGATAGGTCCGGACTTGTCTACGATAAGGCAATTTACTTGCCGTCCGTCTTGTTGCACATTCGCAAATCCTGCACCTAATGCAGGATACTGATAATCCGTTTCTGTAGCAAAAGCCGTACCGACTCCGTACAGAAGAAGAGAAGTCCCTAAGATTAATGACTTCGATAATACAACATTTCTCATATAAAATCAGAATTTAAGGTATATATAATAAACTAAAAACACAAACGACTGATAAAAATGAATTTACTACAGCACTACATCTCTTACACTGTTCGCTTCTACGAAATAAGGTAAACATCATCATCTCACCACGATTTTTTTGAAAAGATCGTTTTTATGTTTTTCCTACTAATTGACGATCAGATGGAAAAGACAAAAAAGTCGAAATGACTAGAAAAATCGTTCCTTTTTTCTCGCCATTCTTTTAGGATTTATTGATTGAACATTGAAATCGTAGTTGTTTTGTTATTCAATTGATAAAAAAACATATAGGTTTAGAGAAAAAAATCAAAATGTATTGCAGATTTAAAATTTATTGTTAATTTTGATGGCGAGAAAAAAGGAACGATTTTTTTAGTCACTACGATAATTACGTATTTTTTTAGTATTCAGCATTTTAACACTATTTTCTCTACTACATAATAATATCAATTTGTATATTAGTTACATAAAAGAAGTTTGCTGTCTTTCAGGCTCTTAAAAAAACAGACAAGGCAAGTTATCATAAGAAAGGCAATTTATCCCCAATTTACCCCAAAAGTTTTATTCATACCAATTGCATAGAAACTTTTGTTTCATTAAAAAGATATTCCTTGAAAAAAGACACAAATGAACAAAAAATTGAATACTCAATGTATCAAAATGCTATTTAAACCGATGATGGAGCGATTATACCACCAAGAGGATCGAATGGGTGGATTTTACGAGATTCTCCGGATGTTCAGGCTTATCAAACAGAAGCACTAATATCAGAATAACAGAACATACAGACAACATTTACCCACTTATTGTATCTATTTATTCCACATAAACCTAGACTAATGCTATTTTTATCATTTATTTCCCCTTCTGTTCCACTAAGACTTTAGAGATGAAGAACTGCTAATAAACATACAATTCAGACAAAAAAAATATCAATCAATCTCTCAGGCAACCTATTTTAACACTTTTCCCATCTTAAATAAACCATCACTTCGTTTAAAACAAAAAAAAATTCGTTTTAAACAAAGTGACAATTTCTTTAAAATGAGTTTTAGAAAATGATCCATGAAGAAATTTGTTAATTATTGTAACAACAAATCACCCAAAAGCATTATTCCGAAAAACACGTCCGTTACACATTCATTAAAATATCAAACATATTAACACAATAATAGAATATTCAAAAGCATTATGCCACGGCCAACTTTCGACAAAAAGAGCAATCCGTAACTATCCATAATATGAAAGCATCATCCTGAACAATACGGAGAAACTTCCAAATACTATAATAATTCCACCAACGAACTGAAAAGAAGTACTAATGTACTAAATCGAAATCAGTCATCAGACCATAATCCATCATTTGATATTCATTACCAGGAATAGGCTTTTCTATTCCTTTCCAATGCCACGGAGAAGCCAGGCCCGGGGCCGGATTACGATAGTGCGGGCCTAACAGGTTCTTATGGCTGCCGATTACCCGGACATCTATCTTATTCTTACCTTCCTTCAGATAAGATGTTACATCCAAACGATAGGGATCGTATGCAATAATACCTGCTTTCTGATCATTGACATAGACTTCGGCAATCGTTCCTTTCCAGTCGTTCAACTGAACAGCATACGGGGTTGAAAGAGATTCTACCTCAAAGTCTTTGGAATAACTTACTCCCCAGGAATAGAACGGTTGCTTCTGTGCTTTCCAGCTACCCAATGTCAGGTTTTCAACCGGAGCACTGATACTCCATCCTAACTTTTCCGGGACAACGGCAAAGTCTCCCAGGACATAAACCGGCTCTATCTCTGCAAAGATGCTCATAGGACTAACACTCAATTCCACAGTATTCAGACCTGTCTTCACCTGTTTTCCTATAGCATAAACACCGAACGAACGATCCAGCCACCATTCTCCCGGTATCGGTTTCACCTGTTCGCCGTTGATCTTAACAGTAAATAATTCAGGACGTTCCGAAACCAGTTTCATATTTGAATAATCGAACTTATCGTTTACAGTAAAACGGTAAGTCGCCGTAAAGCCACCGTTCTTAAAGGTATCCCGATCTAAAATATTCCGCTTGTACTGTACGGAAGTATTCCAGGGGTTACCATTCGCAAAACCATATTCACGGAAAACGATATCGGCTGCCTGTGCAAAGTAAACATTCTTTGTTGTCTTTCCATTGACACTCACATCACAGAAATCGATATTCAGTGCATTATCCTTCAAACGGTTAACCTGAAGCGGACTAACAGCCGGAACCGGAGTAGAGCCTGCAACGGCCGGCATTTCAGGATAAGACTTCTGTGAACCTTTGGAGCTATACAACAGTAAACTTCCGGCTGGTTCCAGATGGAACTTCATTGTCAATTTACCGTCTGCTTTCGTCGAAGGATACGTATAGATATTTCCACTCATCGCATCCATCTGAACAGCTGATTTCCCGTTGACAGTAACCGTTCCGTCCACAGCTTCATCCAGGGATGAATTTACCAGGAACAATAATTCCCCATCGGTAAACTGACGGCGCTGGTGGTATAAATCGCCTCCGTTAAACGAGAACCGGCAATCTGCATCCGCAAATGTATTCTGAATAACTGCATCCGTCAACTGGGGAACGGAAGTTACAGACTGGGCAGAAAGTATCGTTTTCCAATCCGCATTCTCAGCACCGTCAATCAAGGAAGGAGAAGAGAAAGTGACCACACGTCCGCCCTGTTGCACAAAGCTCTGCAATAAATCGAATGTCGGCTTATTCAATGTTTCCATCATCGGAGGTAATACGACTGTCGTATATGCCGCTTTACCGATAATGAACTTACCGTCGGCAACGGTCCCTTGATCTTTTATAATATTCTCTGAACCCAGATCATATTCTACCTGGCTCTTTTCCAAAGTCGTTATAAAAGTCTGGAAAGCCTGACCGATTTCCATCAGTTTCGGACTGCTCTTAGTATGTGAATAATAGCTCCATAATGTAGCATTAGGCTCTATGATCAATATATCGTTCTGCTGAACCCCTTTGCTCATAAGTAAAGACAGACGGGCAAAGTAATCATTCTGTGACTTATAATCGGCCCACCACGGCGAATGGTAGGTAAATACCGGCGGATAATCGTATTTACGGGCACCCGTAAGAGTCATATGTGCCAGATGCTGGTTCATAAAGTTTACTCCCAGGACATACTCCCAGTCTCCGAGCCGTTTGAAATCCTTGAAGGTTTCGTCCCAGCCACCGCCACCATACGTTTCACTCAACGTACGTGAATATCCCATCTGATTGGCGACACTACGCAATTCTTTTACCGAACGGACATTACCAAACTGCGCTACAGGGCTTTTCTCATCAAACTGGTTGAATAGCATATCGATCGCAGGCATCTGATGCCAGGCATACATGGCCATATTATCCGGTCCGTCATTCATATAAGGCCATCCGTGTTCCCAGTAGTGACCGGTCCATTCCAGGTTATTCTCTTCACAATACTGATGGAAAGGTTTTGACCAACGGTCGATAAACAACTGCAACAAAGTCTCCATATAGTTATGACGCACCTTCTTCCAGTCGCCGGTCTCTTCTTCCAGCAACGGCAACAACGGTTTTAAATCATATCCCCATTTTTGCTGGAAGACATCGAACAGATCCGGAGTCCAGCGCAGTCCGCCCGGAGTACTAATATTCGGCTCGTCAGAGAAAATACCCTTAATGGATGAACCGAATTCTCCTTTCAGCGTCTTTTCATATCCGTTCTTCATCGTTACTTCCAGGAACTTTTCCGTTACTCCCGGAACCAACAGGTCCACATACGAATAACCGCCGTACCAATCCGATTTCCCCATATAAGTTTTCTTATACAGGTAATATTCTCCTTTGGTTCCTTTATATTCAGCCATTTGGGCTGTAATATCTTTCCAGGCATCGCCTTCCTTTTTTAAACACATGTAATAAGGGGCTGTATCCTCCGGAAGTAATTCAGCCTTTGTCAAAGCCAATCCCTGGCCCTGGTTATAAGATTCCGGCATTTCCTGCGGCACATGGCCACCGGCAAATCCGCTGGGATAGGAGTTTTCATCATAAATCCAGACGTTCATACCTATCTCTTTCCCGAACTCTACCGCATGTTTATAGAGAGAGAACCATTCGTCACCCAAATATTCAGTGATCATACCCGGACGGGGATGAATGAAAAGACCTCCGAAACCGGCCTCTTTCAGCTCACGCATCGTACGCTCTACTTCGGCCTCGGTCACTTTACTGTTCCAGACTGCCAGCGGGGCACTTCTAAAATCGGCAGGCGGATCTTTAAAATCCTTTTCTATAGTGGTAAAAGAATCCTGCGTTTGCACGCTGGTATTCTGACAGCTAACCAAACCGAATGATAGGGCACTTCCTGCAATAACACCGGATAAGTATTTTACAATGTTTTGTGCTTTCATATACTTAAAGATTTATTCGTTTGTACAAAAGAATAGGTTAAGCCTTTCTTCTAAATTATAAAATTGACAATTTAGTTGATAAAAATGATATTTCATTACTGCCTGTCATTCCTACAGAGCACATGTAATCCGATAATTCCCCGATTGTATTTCCAACTGATCCAATTTGTCCGACTTTACATCATTAATCGAAACACTCTTGGCTTTAACGGGTAACAAAACCGTAGCTTTACAACCAACAGGAATACTCAGATCCAGGGTAAAGGCTACGTCCGTCTTTTCCCATTTCACATCTAACATTCCGAAAGGGGTTTCTTTCGCTGCTTTCACCCATGAAATGCCTTTTACCAGTTGAGGCTGAATAAATACATGCTTGTATCCCGGATTCGCTTCGTCTGGGTTGATACCTCCCAAAGCCTGGTAAAACCAGGAGCCGATACCATTATAACAATTGTGGATATGGCTACGCTCTCCGTTCCAGTGCTCCCAGGTCGTAGTCGCTCCATTATCCAGCATATACAAATAGCCCGGATACTCTCTCTTCTTCAACATTCCATAGATAAAATCGGCCTGTTTATTCTTCACAGCCCATTCGGTTACTACAGGAATCCCCACCAGTCCTGTTGCCAGATGTCCGTTAAAACGGTCTTTCGTGACACGATACAAAGTATTTCTGACATCAGACTGTTCATCTTCCGGTGTTGCACCGACCAGCATCGGGTAGATCAAATCGATCTGCGTACCTGTAGCATAACTCTTCTGCCCGGGATCATAAAACGTTTTATGGATAAGCGTATTCAGGTCTTTATATTTAGCCGCATACGCCTGTTTATCCTGTTCCTTACCCAATACATTCGCTATCTTACACATCGTTTGATAGCAAACCGATATATAGCAATTATCAACGGCATCAACCGATAAAGGATTTGTCTGGTCGATCCCGGTCGGAGTAGCCCAATCACCCAGATACCAATTCCGGTAATCGGTGTTCGGCCATGTTTTCAGCAGACCGTTCACAGTATATTCATCCACATACTCCAGCCATTTCTGCATATAAGGATAATAACGTTCTATCAGACGGCTGTCGCCATAATTTACATAGGTAGCCCAGGAAGCTGTAATGATAAATCCGCACCAGTACGGGCCTCCTCCTGCCATATAAGGATTAGGGGCCGTATGAGGCATACCTCCGTCTTCTCTCATGCAATCTGCCCATGCCTGCATCCAGTTCATGTATAAAGGAGTAAGATTATACATTGTCTGAACGGTCTGCGTCGAAGCATTCCCGTCGCCACCATACCCCAGTCGTTCGATCTGGGGGCAGTCTACCATATACCCACCTAACGTCAAACAACGGAGTGTATAGCGGATCATATCGTGAATTGCATTTAAGTCTTCATCCGAACAACTAAAAGAGGCACTTCCGTTATAATCCGTATGAACCAGGCAAGCTGTTATATCGGTTAGCGTCGGAGCCTCACTCAGATTCGTCAGTTTCAGATACCGATAGGCCTGGTAATTGAACTTATTAACGAAACTCTCCCCTGCTTTACCGGAAGCGATGTAATAATCTTCATAAAGTCTGTCTCTGAACTGCCCTTCTTCGTTCAGAAAATCGCAATAGCTAATCCGTATCTTCTGACCGGAAGCCAATGCCGGAAACTTTATTTTCGTCCACCCCGTAAAGTTCGTTCCCATATCGAAGATCCAGGCGGTATCACCGGATGCCTGGCATGATACCGGATGGAACTCTTTCTGAATCCGGTTCAACTCTGCCATTTGCGGCGTAGCCTTATGGACCGGTATCGAAGCTATTTTTACTTTTTCCCATTCAACGCTATTCAATGTAGAAGCAGTTAAATCGGGAAGCAGTTCGGAAGCCGTTACAACCTCCCCGCCAAACTGATGCGGTCTCCAGTTTCCTGTCGAGACATAACCGCTTTTACGAGCCAGCCAGGAATCGTCCGTAACCAAAACCGTAGTCCAATCTCCTTCGTCTCTGCTTTCCAGCTGGGCACGGACAAACGGACCGCCTTCCACAACGCCCGGAAGTCCGTCGCGGTACCAGCCTTTACCTAACCAGAGAACAATCTCATTACTACCTTTCTGAACAAGTCCGGAAACATCATAAGTAACGATCAGGGAACGTTTATCGAACTGGGAGACAGCCGGCGTCAATACAGCATCGCCGACATGTTTCCCATTGACATATACCTCATGGTAACCCAACGAATTCACATGGAGCAACATCTTTTCTCCAAGTGTATTACATTGGAATGTTTTCCGGAATAGCGGCGATTCCATTTGGCCTTCGGCCTGGTTCATACCGATATACCGGGCAGTCCAATCTTCCGGATGCAGCAATCCCACTCCAAAACAAGCAGGTTCACTCCATACGGACACATTCCCTTTTCCGTCCCAGACACGCACTTTCCAATAGGAAAAGCTCCTGGAACTTAGAGGACTACCCTGATATAAAACCCCATTGGATTTGTCTGACTCCATCTTTCCCGAATTCCACAGGTCTGCTTTTCCTTCCGACAAATACTTTTTATCCGAAGCGACCAGTATCTGATAAGCTCTTTGTTCGGCACCTTGTTCCTTTGAGTTTAACACCCAACTGAAGTGAGGAGAGGTATTGTCGATTCCCAACGGCTCATTTAAGTTCTCACACTGCAAACCATCGATATCCAACGACGAACGGGTACTGCACGAAACGGCTAACAGCGAGACAAACGCAAATAATGCTTTTAAATAAATGCCTTTCATATCCGTAATTATTTATTTACCTCAAACTTATAAGTACCTGCAATCAATTCTTTAGGAGTATTCTCTCCTTCCAGATGTAATGTAGCCGTTGCACCGGGAGGCACAGTTACTTTATAAATAACTTTATCACCCACTCTTTCCCAGGCTGATTTTATCAACCCGTAAGGAGAATTATAAGAAGCTTTTACATAGGTCAGTTCTTCTACAAAATGAGGCTTCAGGATCACATTCTTAAAACCAGGGTTCTGCGGATCGACATTAATCCCCGCCAATGCCTTATAGAACCATGCTCCAATTTCACCATACATGATATGATTCTGCGAATATCCCCAGGCAAGGCCGTTATAATCCCAATTCTCGTAAAGGGTTGTCGCCCCCTGACGTAACCAGTTTCCCCATGAAGGATAATCCTGCTGGGTTACCATACGGTAAGCCTGTTCTACATTTCCCGTCTCCGTCAATGCATTAAGGATCGTTTTACATCCCATAATACCCACATCCAAATGATCTTTGTCCGCTTTTACCCGTTTGGTCAACTGTTCTGCAACCTTTTCTTTACAGTCTTCCGGGACTATACCCCAATATAAAGGCATACTAAGCTCCGTCTGATAGCCGTTGGCATAAATACCGGTTTCCCTATTCAGGAACTTCTCATTGATCGCATTCTTTATTTTCTCTGCCGCTGCCTTATAATACTCATAATCCTTCTCAAAACCGAACAGTTTGGCAGTACGGGAAACGATATCCGCATTTTTATAATGATAAATCGAAGCTGTCAATTTCTTATCTGAGACAGATTTGTGAGGTACCCAATCTCCCAGGCAATAATCACTGATCAGTCCTTCCGGATACTTTTTCAACCAGTAATCCGTATGCATTTTCATGGCTTCATAATTATCCTTCAGGCAGGTCGGGTCACCATAAAACTCATACAAAGCCCAGGGAATAATGGTCATTGAGCATGTCCAGTCGGCAATGTCACCACCCCAACCACCGGAAGGAATAATACAGCGCAACCGTCCTCCGTCATACATATTATCCCGATGGTCATCCATCCATTTTTCATACAATGTAATCCCGTCAAAGCTATATAATCCTGTTTCAATCGCCAGATGGGCATCGCCTGTCCAACCGTTCTTTTCCCGGTGAGGGCAATCTGTCGGATATCCGACCAGATTCGACAGATACGAGTAGTTGGTCGCTTTCAATAATCTGTTGACAAACGCATCGGAACACTCAAAAGAGCCGTTTACCGGAGTATCCGTGTGTATAAAATAAGAAGTAAGATTTTCTGTCGACAGATGCAAAGGCTTATCCGAAGATATCTCTGCATATTGGAACCCTTTATAATTAAAACGGGGCATATATTCATTCGTATTGCCATCCAATATCAATACATCCGTCTGGAACAGCTCGTCTTCCGGATGAACGCCATACTTCAACGGTTCATTTACATTTTGATAAAACTGGGTGTTATTATCGTCGAATAATCGTTTTCTACGGGAATCCAGTTGTTCTCCATGACGTACTTTCACCTTTGTGCCGGGTATGCCTTTCGCTGTGAACTTCGTAATACCTGACCAGTTCTGCCCGAAATCACATAGATAGAGTGTATCGCTTATTTTCTTCAGGTCGACCGGTTTGCAATATTCCGTGATACGGATCGGATGCATCACCTGAGAGGTTATATTCGTGCAGGGGATAGCGACTTCCGTTGCATTCTTCCAGGATGAATCGTCATAAGATACGGTATTCCAACCCGGTAACTCCTTTCTGAAATCATAATTTTCCGCCACATAGATAGCATTGAATGTAATGGGACCGCCTTTCACCTTGAAACTTTCATCGGATGCCAGAATCTCTTTCGTCCCGTCCGTATATGTTATATGCAAATTCAGGCAGAAAGAAGGACGCTTACGCCATGGAGCTTTATCAAAGGACCATTCAGCAACCGGCTGATGGTTATACCAGCCATTTCCGAGAATTATCCCCACGGCATTATCTCCTTTACTCAAAAGATCGGTGACATCATACGTAACATACAATAACCGCTTGTCATAATCGGTAAAAGCCGGATCTAAAAAATGGTCACCGACCTTCTGCCCGTTAATGGATAGTTCATATAATCCGGCTGCCACTATGTACGCCCTTGCTGATTGGACGTTTTTGTCTAATCGAATAGCTTTCCGGAAATAGGGAGTCTCACGGGACTCTATATCCTGTCCATCTGAAATAAATGTTCCCTTCCAGTTTGAAGGCGTCAACATACCTGTTTCAAAAGAAGAAATTACTTTCCGGGATTCCCGCTTGTCTTTATCCCAAACAGTAACACTCCAATAATATTTCGTAAAAGGCTCCAGGGCTTTCCCCTTATAACCAGCCATCGTTTTCCCGTCTGCTTTTTTCTCCTGCCACAGGATCTTCTTTCCTTTGGACAAAGCGACAGAATCTTTTCCTACAGTGATCCTGTAGGCTGTTTGAACGGCTCCGTCCCTGCTATCTTCCAGATGCCACGAAAAACGCGGAGCCTGGCGGTCGATACCTAACGGAGCAATCAGATGCTCGCACTTCAAATCCGCAGGCACACACTCTTCGGCTTTCTCCTGCGCCTTTAGTCCACAGATGTTTACAGAACATAAAAACACCATAACCATCCCCCTAATAATCTTATCCTTTTTCATCTCCTAATGAATTTAGTTAACAAATTATTCTTTGTCATGCAAAGATACGTATCAAGTATATTTCAAATGAAGTTCGTATTTTTCCTGACCTTCCATCTTATATACTTTGATTCCATTTTTCTCAGTCCGTAAGAACGGTAGTTTGATTTCTTCCCGTGCATCCAGCCATAATTCGACAGACACTGTATCCGGGATCTTCAACCGAAGGGTCCGTTTCCCTTTCTTTCCCTGCGAATAAAAATGTACTGTCCCTTTTGCTGTGTATACATCAAAATCTACTTTCTCCAGACTACCGGGCTGCGGCTCTATCTTTATTTTACCAGATCCTCCTATCAGAAAGAATCACATACGACACACAGCTAAAACCCGAATAAGACTATTAACGCACCTCTACCTGACCGCCCTGTACCAGGAACTCGAAAGAGCCGGATTCCAGTTCATAAACAGCAACAGGTATTCCATTACGAGAAGATTTTCTTATAAATTTCACTCCTTTAATTTCTTTACAATCAGAAACAGACTCAGAGACAGGCAAATAAAGGGTTGCCGTCGTATTTGCCGGCACTGTCGCGCGATAACCGGTCAATGTACCCTTCCCATCGGCAGTCCAGGCACTATGGATAACACCGTAGCAGGAGACATAACTTCCTGCTAAAGAAAGATAATCGGCACCGGCTGAAGGCTGCAGAACAAAATGCTTATATCCGGCTTCTCCCTGACCGTAATCGCTTGTAATACCTAGCTGATATTCATACATCCATTGTCCGACTGCACCTAAAGCAAAATGATTGAATGAATTCATAGCATTACTATGCCCTTTAGCAAAGGCGACTTCATAACCATTCCAACGCTCCCAAATAGAAGTAGCCCCTTTAGTAACCGGATATAACCAGGATGTAAAATCAGTACAGGTAAACATCCGATATGCTTCTTTAACATGGCCGGAACGACTCAATGCAGGCAGGATATTCGGTGTTCCGGAGAAACCGGTCGTAATCGTATAAGCCGGATAGCTGGCGTCACCCAGACCACTGGCAGATGGATTAGCAGCCAATTCTGCCAAATAGGCTTCCGCCCTGGCCTTGTTCCTATCGGAAAAACAATTGAAGTTCAGCGGTGTGGCATAAGAAGACTGTGAATGAACCAGTTTTCCGTCTACATTTTTGGTTTTACCTGTGGCTTCATCTACATATGCCTTATTCCATTCCTCTTTTACCAAGGCATGGCGCTCACGGAGCAACTCCGCATAGTCTGCCCGACCGATCGCATCGGCCATACAAGCGGTCACTTCCATCATATACATATAAATAGCATTATTAACCAGATCAGCAGGAGTATTCGGGTCCATTGCCAGCCAGTCAGACAATCCGCTTGCTTTGCTCGACAAATGAGGATAGGTCTCACTAAAATCATAAAAATCCATACCGTTCAACCAATCCATCATCGCTTCCATATTTTCCTCTATGACCTGTTTGTTGCCATACTGGATATAGAGTTGCCAGGGCACCATACAGACAGCAGCAGCCCAAGTCGTACCATCGGCAAACGTCGTATCGTCTGCCAGGTTATAAGTCGGGACCGTACTGCCTATTCCACCCGGAGCTTCTGTAGCACTACCCACTCCCTGGTCTGCCCGCAAGGTCACCATCCATTGCCGGAAGAAATTCTGTACATCCGAATTGTAAGTAGCTGTACGCGTGTAAGCCTGTGCATCGCCAGTCCACCCCATACGTTCATTCCGTTGCGGACAATCGGTAGGGATCGTAAAGAAATTACCCATCTGGCTACGCTGTATATTTCTGAATAACTGATTTACCAGTTTACCTGTCCTGCCATCAGCCGTAACAGCCTCATACTTTCCGGAAGGCAAGTTGTCTGAAGAAAGGACCAATCCCTTCACACTGCTGACGGGTAAAGCCCCCGAATGAGACGGCAACGTAATCTGTATATACTGATAGCCCCGGTAGGTCGTCGAAGGCCGGATAGTCACTTCCCCATCATCTTTCGCAATATAAAAATCAGAAACCAGCGCAGCACGCATCGTTTCATGCAACGGCCGGCCGGCTATATTTCTTCCCTTCTTCCCGTATTCACCGATATACCAGGCATCATCTCCCTTTAAACCCGGATAGAGCTGTTCTGCATAACGCATGATAACAATATCCCCTTTTTTCAGCCATCCTGCCGGAATAGTCACAGACGGAACACCGACCATATTCACCCCCATATCATATACATAGGTATGCTTATCGGCACTATGCACCGGCATAACCTGTCTGGCAGTCAATACTTCACGGACGCGTACCGGATCATCGTAGCGTGATACGATATCAAAATGTATCCAGTCTCTTTTTTGTATGATATCCGGTTGCCCCCATGCCGAATCGTTATAGGACGTAGTAGTCCACCCTTCTACAGCCGGTTCCCGGTTCGCATCATAACGTTCCCCATGGAAGAAACTACCGGAGCGGACCGGCCCTTCTTTGTAAATCTTCCAGGTATCCTTATCGGTCACTACCACCTGTTCGCTTCCATCTTCATAAGATATGACGAGGCGGGCCAACAGAGCTTCGTGATCTCCAAAGAAATTAAAATTAGGCATCGTAAAGGTCATATAGCCGGTATACCACCCCGGATTCAACCGGGCAGCAATGCAGTTATCACCTTCCGCCAACCGGTCGGTAACATCATATGCATAATAGCCCAACACCTCCCGGTACTGGCTATTACCGGGTGCAAACCAATCTTCGCCGACACGGTTCCCATTCATAAACAACTCATAAGCACCCATAGCCGTCACATACAATTTTGCCCGGGTCATTTTCTTCCCATTCCGGGTCGAGAATGAAGAGCGCAGCATCGTCAAAGCGCCATGACTTGGATCGGCATACCCTATTGTCATCTTTTCCGTATCGTTCCGGACAAGAATATCGTCTCCTTCCACACGGACATTCGGCAATGTTTCAAAAATGTTATAATGCTGTTTATCAAAAGTTACGTTATCTTCACTACGCCCGCAGTTCTGCACCCGATAACCGGAATAACGGACCTCACAATCCGGCATAGCCGCAAAGCCGATCGAGGCCAGATGCGGTAATGTATTCTGGTCATGTGTATCTCCCCAGGGACCGACATTAAAACGAGCCGGTGTATTTCCGGAGGCAGCAGTGGTAGTCAATGCCTTTCCATCGATAGTAAAAGTGAGATTGCTGGATTCGACTTTTACGGTTATCGTATGTTCCGTATTTTTATTGTCTGATGTAAAAAGGGAGTTGATATTGGTTTCCGGATATTTCTCTGCGGAAACAGTCAGGAAAGGAATATCGGCACGGTCGGATTTCGCATAGCCGACACGGTAAATATGTAAAGCTGCCCCCTGAGCACTACCTACACCGGACAGATCCAATTCGACACGCACATAGTTTTCCCCTTGCAGGTTATCAGCATTCTGAAAAGAATCGATCAGGCGAAAGTCGTTTGCCCCTAATATGAACGAAGCCCTATCCCCCTTGAGTAATTTGAACCGGGTCGAGATCATAAAATAGTTGGTAGCCGCAGCATCCAGTATCAACTCTTTCGAGCCGATCCATTCCGCACCGTCCCAGGCCGAAATATGGGGATTCATCAATCCGGTTTCAAAAAAGGAAGATGCCGTATAACTTTTACCTTGTGCATCCCAGACCGTCAGGTTCCAGTCATAGGCCATCTCAGCCTGCAATGCCACTCCCATGTATTTTATCTGGGTAGAAATATCCGAATCGACTTTACGACTGTCCCACACCACCCGGTTATCGCTTTTACGTGTGACGACTATCCGGTAGGCAGTTTGCTTTTGTCCCACTTCATCCGATTGCATCTGCCAACTGAATACCGGATGTTTATCTTCGACAGCAAGTGGCTCCACCTTATTTTGTACCTTTAGAGAAAGAATGGAAGTAGTGCACCAGGCATATGCCGGACAAAGAAACAGACAGCCTACCAACAAATATATCCAATGTAGTTGCAATAATGTGTATTTCATTGAGACAAAAAGATTAAGAGGTTATTTTACAAATACAAAGTTAACATAGCACAAAGTTATCCGACATTCAATTTTGATGTTTATCTTTTCATTTTTGACAGTAGCAGAAATAGTCAGCCCTGTTACCGGTAAAGCCGATAACAGGGCTGACAAGAACTAAGCCTTTTATACCGGATTATAATCCGGCTATTGAAAACAGGCGTACGATCAGGTCAAAATCGGAATCACGGAAAGAGGTTTCCCAGGGTGTCGTATCCGCCTGATCATTCCGTGATTTAATCATCCCCGCAGCCTTTTCTCTTTCTCCCCGATAAATAGCAGTACACCATTGTACAATACGGTTTTCCGGAAAATCCGTACTCCAGGCAGTTACCATACGGTCTGCTTCCGGCTCCTTTCCTGACTCACGCAAAGCCAGCGCACTTAACAAGTTACCGGAACCGAAATACGAACGTGATGTCTTATATCCGGCTACAGCAGCGAATAAGGCAACAGCTTTCCGGTCATCCCCCTGTCCTGCCATCGCTTTCGCTTCCATATAATCTTCCAGACGGCTGTCGATCATGTTGTCATAAGGTTTCCCGACCCCCAGATTTTCCGGCCATTCCTTGGAGGCCTCCACGCTTTTCACCGCTTGCTTATAATTTTTACGGCCCAACTGTTCCATTGCCCGATATAAATTAGCCTCCCGGTAAACAGCCCGTCCGGCATACGAGCCTTCATTCGGAAGTACTTGCATCCGGCTCAACAAGGAGATACATGACTGATACTCGCCCGTTTCACACAATGCCTTCGCATATTTCAAACCGATATAATAGTTCGACGGATACTTCTTCATATACTTCTTTCCCGTCTCGACTGCTTTCTGCCATTGGTTGCCGGCTACATAATAGTTGATCAAGGCAAAACCGGTACGCCATGACAGCCCGACCTGTTCCGCTTTCAACAGATCGGCCAACCGGGATTCACCTTCTTTCAAAGAGGCACGGGTCAAATAGAACGGCGCATAGTCCACGTCGCCACAACGCTCAAACAACGCGAACGCCTTTGCCTTATCCTGATTGGCCCACCGGATCAGCCCTTCATAATAATCGATCTTCCAGTCCGGGCGCACTGTCCTCGCCCATTCCAGCGCTTTCAAAGAGGAGGGACGGAAAGGGAATACCATCGCGGGGGACATCCCGGCAACTCGTTCCAACATCTGCTGACTTTCATCCTCGTTGCCTGTCCGGTGCAACAAGTAAGCCTGTTTGTAAAGGGCAACCGGATAACTACCCGCGCATGACAAAAGAGACAGCGCTTCTTCCGTGCACCCAACCGACTCATACCATTCAGACAACTCCATATAGGTTTCAAACGGCAGTTCATTACGTATCAACGACTGGAAATCATCGATCGGATGTCCGGAACCTTCACCCAGATAGAGCTGTTCAAAACGTGCGGCATGATATAACGGAAGGTCTTCCAACAACGACTCGATAAGTGCTTTTGCTTTTTCCGGTCGATCAGTCTTACGGTAGACCACCATTAACACATGGTCGGCAGTCAGGTTCATCCGGTTGAAGTCTTTACTCTTCAATGCATAATGTTCCGCCTTCGCCCAATTCTTATCGATCAGGAACATTTCGGCTAATTTTTCATAAGCAGCACTGCGTACGCCCGGCGAATAGGATGCTATCGAAAAGCCGTCTTTGGCATCCGTGTTATTCCCCAGCGCCCTATTGCATAACCCATACAGATAATTGACGTCTCCATCATACGTGTTAATGCTCAACGCCGTTTTACAACGGGCAAGAGCCTCGTCATAACGCCCCTGGCGATAATACAGGGAAGCCAGGTCTGTCAGCGCAGGTACGAAATAAGGATCTTTATCCAGAGATGCCAATAAAAACGTCTCTGCTTTATCAAGTACTTTTTGATTCATCCACTGTTCTCCCTGCGTATAAAGACCATACACCGAGTTCCAGTCAAAGTCGGCAGGCAACTGTTTCGGACGATTGATTATATTATCCGACGGGACTTCCGAATACACCAATAAATCTTCTCCTACCACTACTTTCAGTTTTCCGGCAGCGCCTGCTTCACTCAAAGGGATTGAATCTTTCCATGTTTCAAGCACACCGCAATTCAACGGGACGGAACGTACTTCTTTGTCTCCTTCACAGACCTTCAGCGTCGTAGACAGTTTCTGCAAAGGAGAAAAATACAACTTCAGGAAGCCATCTTCCCTCAACACGTTAAGCGCCCCGACACGGCTGGCTTTCGAAACTCCTTTTATTCCTTTTACCGGGAACCAATACTCCGTCCACCGGTCGGTACCCTGCGGACCGAATGCCGTATGTTTATAAGGAGTAAAACTGCTATTGGAAGCCGGTTGGTTATACATACGTCCGGATTGCAATTCGATATACTGACCGTCGGTATCGGTCAACAGATCTTCCCAGATACCTCCTTCACGGGAAAGTCCCCAAAGGAAGATCTTCATACCCAGCTTCTCGTCATAATCGGCATGATGGATCGAACCGAAATCATACTCATGCCAGTAAGCACCATAGAAATCGTTATATTTTCCTACTATATGGTATGATTTGGAATTGCCGAAATCATTCTTTTCATACCAGGAGATATCCCGGCCCTGTTCATCCAAAGGAAACGAATGGAGTTCGCCGCCATGCCCGATATAATTGGTTCCCGGATAACAGAACTGCGCATTTCCTGCTGCCGCATATCCGGCATTCATCCACTGATAGTAAGGCTGATCGATGGAAGAACCGTTATGCCAGGTCGTCGTTGTCGTAAAATAAGCTTTATCTTTCGGCAGATTCACTTCCACGGTCCAAAGTGTCCGGGTAACCAGTTCATAAGAGGATACATAGCAACTCACACTTCCGTCCGGCTTCTGCCGGGTCACATAGTCTACCGGCGTACTGGAAGTCGGAGCATGGCCGATAATACCGAAATTAAACTCGATCCCCCCCGATGTCCAGGGACCGCGCATGGCTATATCGCGAAACTTCACGACATGGTTGTTATAGATAAACTCCTTTCCGGTCGTTTTATCCGTCGCCCCCCATATCTTTCCTCCGATTTCCGGGAAGAGCGTCAGCTTGATATAGTCGTTTTCAAGCGAAACGACTTTCCATTGTTTATCGATCCCTTCAGCGGAGAAACCGTCAAAGCGGAAATAAGGATAGAACAGATCGGAAGGATCTGCCACAGGGTCGGGATCAGAGAACGGATAGGTTTTAACTGTCTGTACCGTCTCTGTCACAGTTGCTTGCTGCTGTGCAAATAAAGGTTGCAACAAAGAGGTTGCACAAAGAAGGATGAGAATCTTTTTCATGGTAATTCATTTATATATAAGGAGTACATTCCGGATAAATTATACTATGTCGGAAGACTTTATTTCACAATAATTAATAGTCCCTTGCCTTTGGGTACAACCATTTCATCACCGGGTCTCCAACTGGCTTCCTGTTGGAAATTCTCGACAGAGGGAGCATGTAATGTCACTTTAGAAGCATCCAGACCGAGTTTAGCCCAATCGATGGAAAGCGTTACTTTCGCATCTGTATCTTCCCAGGTTGCCAATGAGATCAACGTCTTATCTCCCATATGACGGTAAACGGTAGCCAACGTCTTTTCACTGTTTGTCTTCACCGGATTATCTTTCACCCAGTAACCGATCATTTCGCTCTTTTGCATACCGAATGAATCCCACAATTTCCATAACGGTCCGTTATCCACACGGGGACTACGTCCTGTCATTCCATACAGCATACCGCGCCACGGGTTACCGCCACCTTCCAGCATTTCCCCCATCAGACCGTAAGGGATACCTGAAACCTCTATCAACCAGAACTCGGGAGGATAATCATAGTTGAAATACTCACCGAACCACAGGCGATCGAGATAAGGAAAATGTTCGAGATAAAGATTCGCACTATTGGCAAAACCATCCCTCGGATTATACTGGTTCGCCGAATGCAGGTCGATCATCGCTCCCAGATTCGAACGATTCAGTATCTTACGGATGCGTTTCATCGTCATACGGTCGAACGCCAGGTCGTCGATATACAACCCGTCGATACCGACGTGCCGAACCAGCCAATCCAGACCCTCCAGATAATAATTGTGCCAGCGGGAAACACCGCTGTTAACGATTGCCGCATCTTTCAGATGAGGCACAAACCAGGCACCTATATAATTCGGATCCAGATGTTCCTGCAACCAGGAGAAGCCTCCGCCGGGCCCCTCCGAAAATATTTCATTCCCCAAACTGCGCAAAGCGTACATCTCCACACAACTATTAGACAGTTCACGCACCGTATTATAAATTTTCACCTTCATATCCCGTGCATGAGCACCGTCGATATAAGCTTTCATCTCCTTTGTCCGCAGGAACGGATAGTTAATAAAAGGATTGATGCCGTTTGCATGATGTATATTAATCACATTAGCACCCACCTTTTCAACCTTCTCTATAAAATCATAACTATGATAGTAGCGTTCACGCCATTGCTTATCCGTGTCGATCGTACGGAACGGAGTAATAGCCACATTGAAATAATAGTACAACTTATCGCCTTTCTTCACCTGCCGCTTACCGGAATAAGCATTGATGCGTGTCCCGTCGGCAGCCTGATTGATATCGATACCTCCGTTCCCGTTGTTACACCAGGAAACAGGCATGTGCAACGGTTTCTGGTGGTAGAAGTTCGTATTCAACGGACGTTCGTATGTATCGTCATAGAAACGGATCTGAAGTCCGGCGTTGACATCTCCTATCCACGGTCCATCCTGATTTTTTTCCACATCCCATTTCCAACGGATATCTTTCGGACAATAACCGCCTTTTTCACCCAACCCCATCATATAACGGCCAATACCGGAAGCCAGATGGGTTCGCAGGCCGATATCTTCCACAGCCGCATCTTCGCGGGCAACCAGAGTCACTTTATATTCGATATTTCCATCCGATTCCATCTTTCCTTCCAGATCCATCAGGAAACGACTGTTCTGATTCAGAGCCTTCCAGGCAATAGTTCCCTGTTTATGTTTCGTAATCTCAAAATTCAGGTTCTCCCACGCACCGCCGTCAGCAGCCAGTTCCATCGGGGCTGCCAGTATGGAACGGCCGTCGCTGCCGATGCCGGTCATCGTTTCTTTAAAATAACTGGTAATATTTGCAGGCAAGCCTAAAGGAGAGAGCGTCACTTCACGTCCCAGGCAACGAATGGTTTTATCCTTCAGTACCAACGGTGTATAGGGGGCGATCACTTCATCGTCAAAACCGATCTGTGAGTTCAGCCAGCGCAGGCGGGAATGACGCCAGGGTTCGTTGTCCCCATGATCGGCAATCACATTCTCCGAAACATTCAAAGCGACCTGTACCGTTTTAGTTTCCGCATTCGCTGCAGACACGGTTACTGTTCCCTGATAAGTTCCCGCAGAGAGATGTTCCGGCAGCTGGGTTCCGATCCATAAGGCCTGGACCTTCCCTTTATCCACCGAACAGTTCTTTTTGAAGACAGTACCGGTCACATCTGTCCCTTCCGTATTGAAGCAAGTGAAAGAAGAAGCCGGGATTTGTTCGCCCGTCGCCGCATTAGCCAGACCGGAAAAGTCGACATGCAGGTTCTCCACATTGGAACGGGCCGCCCATACTCCCAACTGGAACACATAATATTCGCCTTTATCTGCCTGCCCGGTGAATCGGTCATGACGGTCTTCCTCAATCCATTTATAGGGAATATCGGTAGTCATGCGGATCGGATATTTCCGGTCTTCGGTAAACAGGATATACTTCCCGGAAGGATGTTCTTTCAACAATCGGGCAGTCTCTGCTGCCGTTGCGATCACCTCCATCGGGTAGAAGCTGTTCAACTGATCAATCGCCTGGAATTGCACCACCTTAGCCGCAGGCAACGAAGGGGCTTTCTTCCCTGACAACTTATTCTTCTTCATCCACTCGGGTGAAGCCGTATTTTCAAAAGGAGGGTAATCGACGGTCGGATAATAACGACTGCCGCTCATCACATTCTTCAGGTAATAAATATAATAGGTTCCCGGAACGGTCTGTGGCTGGAAAGCGATTTCTCCTTTCTCCCGATTCACCGTAAAGCGGCAAACGTTCGTAACCTGCTTCCCGGTAGCTGCATCCACAACGATCAGGTTCTTATCTTCCGGATTCAGATCGCGGCGACGCCATTCTACAGTTGCAAGCACTGCGTCTGCCGGCTTCTCCACCGCTACGACAACGCGGTGATTTCCCAACGAGTCAGCATCCCAGGAACCCAAACCATACAGTTCGCTGGCAGGTATGCTCTGAGCTTGCAAGCCTCCGAAGGTTAACAAACCCAACAAAGTAAATAGTAATTGTTTCATATACTTAGTATTTAAGATTCAAATCCGGCTGACCAGTATCATAAGTGCCTTATAAAAGTGTTTATCCTCTGCTTACCGGATAAACTTTTCTTTCGATAATTCTATTCATCAAAGATAATAATATCTTCTTAAGTTGCTTATGCAAAACTTATTATCATTTACTTTTTGTTGGCGGAATAGCTGTTTCAACTCCTTTTGCACTACTATTCCGACGGTGCTCACATACATATGTAAAAGGGACCAGGACTGCGTATCAGTCCTGATCCCTTTCATTCTATCACAATATAAAATATATGACGTTGAAAAAACAAGGTAAATTATTTTTCAACCACCAGCCATGTATTTCCTCGGGCGGGAATAGTCACCTTGATATCTACCGTATAGTCTCTGTTCAGCTTATAGGTAACCGGAGCATTCTCTTTCTCCCTGATCTTCGCCACATCGGAGAGGCCGGTGTAATAAAGCGGAAGCTGGATGGTACGGGTGATAGCCTGGTCGGTCGGGTTGAACAACAAGGCAAAGCCTTTCTCCTTTCCTTGCGGATCGACATGCATAAAGCCATCCCAGTCACGTCCGTCGGCACGGCGCAGGTGAATCAGTTCGCTGTTCAGGATATTCCGGTATTTCTTGTACCAGTCGATCACCTCCACCACGGCAGCTTTCGTCTCCGGGGTATCGTACAAACGGGGACCACGGTAACAAGCCTGTACACCGGCCCCATAGTTCTGGATCATGTGTGCTTTATAGTCGGGGATATGATCTTTCAAAGGCTCGAGTGTGGCGGCTGCCCCACCGCCATGATATTGGGTTAGCGGAACGAATGTCCAGCACATACCCGGCAGACGTTCCCACAGGCCGTCGTACATCACCTGGCGTCCCAGAACCAACTGCCGCTCACGCGGAAGCGACCAGTTCACCTCCCGGTAACCGATACCGACCTTCGTCCCACCGTTCAGCATATAACCGAAGTCGGGGATATTCGTATAAATACCTTTCTCACACATCCATTGGTAGAGGTTCACGATCTGCTGGCGTTGTTTCCACTGGGAATCTTTCAAACCCTTATGATGGGCATGGCTGGTCGAAGCACAGACGTTGCCCGGATAAGAGCCGTCGTTCTCAAAGACCGTCATTCCCGTCTTCTCGTAGAAAGAGCGTATCTTGCGGAAATAGTCATACCCCCACTCGCTGGAAAGACAAGGCGAACTACCGAAGATCATGCCTCCGCGCTTTCCTGTTTCCGGGTTGATAACATCCACCTCATCACTGATCCAGCGGCTCGACAGCAGGGAATAACCGCCCAGTTCGATGCCTTTGGAGTTGGCATATTCGGTAAATTCCTTAAACTTGACAATGTTGGCTTCACTCTCATCCTCCATATTCAGTCCGGAGCCGAAACTGAGGATAACCATCTCATAACCGGTCTCCGCACACTGGTCAATAGCCGTCTTCACCACCTTCGGGTCTGACGATACACAATGGAGGAAGATCGGATTCTCGGTCGTCCACGGAGCTATCTTACGGTACATCCGTTTCAGGAAAAGACCTTTCCGGTCACGGTCGTCGCTGTCGAAAGGCATCAGCCAGGTGCGGAAACTCCTGAACTTGCCACCGGCAGCAATATCTTCATCCGGTCCCATCGGGAGCTTTACCTCCAGCAGGCAAGGGGTGAGCAAGGGATAGTTGCACTGGGAAGTATAGCGCGGGTCGGTATTCCAGAACTCGGTCCGATCGGCTTCCCGCTCGGTAAAGCCCAGGAACGCCCAGTCACTTTCGACATGGATATTGGGTTTCAGGAATTGTTCGGGACGCTTGGCTTCCACCGGAGACTCGGGTTCCGCCATAGCCAACTGCTCCAGCGTAAATTCGTCGAGCGTAATACGCATGTCGCTTGTATTCTCGATCTCCATCCATTTACTGATGCAAGGGATGCCGTCATAGAGGGCGTAGTTGAGTTTCACCTTTACCCCTTTCAGGTAGTCCGGTCCTTCGAGATAGAAAGAGAGTACCTTCCCGGTCGTTTCACCCGGCTTCACCAGCGACCAGCGTTTGTTCGCCCAGTCGATACGAGGTGCCAGTTCGGTAATATCGAATCCTGTCACCCGGAACGAGTTCGGCAGGATGGTCAGGCTGTCGATCCATTTATATTGGGTATATCCGTATTCGAACTGCCCGTCGAGGCCGCCCAACGTATACACCTTATCGTCTATCTTCAGAATACCTTCATTGCTGACGGCACGCAGCATGCTTTCACCGGTCATCTGATTGATCAGGTCGACCGTTGCCAGGTTCGGGTAGACACGGAAAACACGGCTTACCAGGCCGTTGGAAAGGACAATATCTTTTCCGTTATGCGTCTGGAAGATACCGGCTTTCACCCCTTTGGCATCGAGCAGCCAATCCTTCCCGGGACGTGCCACCGGCAGATCGATAACCGGTAATGTGGCGATCTTATTACGTAATTTCTTTTCCACCGCTGCCGGCATCGTTTCGACAGCTCCTTTATAATCGGCATTAACCAGCGATGGTTTGATCTCGTTGTAAGAGAAGACCGGCTCGATCCAGTCGGCATGGTCGCCGCTTACACCGTCTCCGCCATCTTCCACGATCAGCTCCAGGACATCCACCCCGGATACGTTCAACGATACTTCACGGGCTTTCTCACCTCCACGAACCATCCCGCTGTTATACATCTCTTTCCCGTCACCTACCAGACGGAAGACAACACTCCCTTTCCCCAGGGAACCGTCACCGGAACCTACTCCGACAAACTGTTTCTTCCCTCCGGTACCATCTGTCCGGTAGAACAGCATCGTCCCGTCCGTCATAGGTATCTTACTGAAATCTTCTTTCCTGTAATCGAGCGAACGATCGTTCACCCCCACCTTGCAAGTAAATTGGGAGGTGTTGTTACGCAGGCTCAGTTTGATCTTACTGTTTGCCTGTACGCCGACTCCTTGTTTAAACTGTTCACCGGCTATCGTCAACGCTTCGCCGGTAACTGCCGCATTCTTCATAGGCGAGCCGTACTGCTGATAGGCAAGAGATAAATCCATCTCCGGCAAGGAGAGGGTATTCTGGGCGTTAGCAGTCAGCCCGGATAAGAAAAATCCTCCCAGAAGGAGAAATAAAGAGATTGTCTTTTTCATGGTAAAATTCAACATATGTATAAGTCCCCCAAAGATACTCAAATATATATCCGGCGACCTTATGATTAATAATCGTTTTATTTCCCTGTCATCCGTTTCAGCGGGATCTGTACATTAAAACATCCTCCGTCCGTACGTGGATTGACATCGACAACTGCACAGGCAGCGTATAATATCAAAGGATTCCCCTTATCATCCAACAATAGTTGCGGACGTTCCAGACGGTCTACCCGAATAGTATCGCCGGAGTCCAGTATCAACTCTTTTTTGAGGAACCGGGAGTGCTCAGGCAGCAACCAGTCGATACCGTCTTTCGAATACATCAGGGCCAGAGAAGGCTCTCCTTTCGTGAACTTCCCGGTAAAGTCCTTGAATATGGCATAAAAGAGTTTGTCGGTCTGATTATACCAGACATAAGGATCTTCGGCAGATAACTTCTCGCCACCTGTCGTCTCTACGGTAAATATCTCCCGGTCGAGGGGGACGAACGGCCCCACCGGCGAATCGCCGATAGCCACCCCGTGCACACCTCTCCAGGTAGGGTCATAGATATTCCCTTTGAAATAAAGCAGATATTTCTGATCGGAAGGACGATAAACGACCGAAGGATTCACTACGATAATATTATCCGGCAACGGTTTCGTTCCCTCGGGGGAAGGGTCTACGATAGCATCCTGTTTCACCCGGGTTCGGGGTATCAACAAAGGCCTGTCGAAATGAGTATAGTCTCCTTTCAACAGGCGATCGAACGACTCGAACTCTATTACCCCGATTTTCAGCCACTGCTGGATACGACTACGCCGGTCGAGCTCACCGGAAGAACATCGTATGGGAACCTGTCCTGCAGGATCAGTTCCTCCGATATAATACAGATAATATTTACCGTTGAACCGCCGTATATGCGGGTTATGGACTGTCTGGGCATCCCATGATGAGGTATCGGGAGCATATCCGTCCGGATTCAGGAAGAACCCGAGGAAACGGAAACCGCCGTCGGGCCTGTCGGACACGGCAAGTCCCAGTTTTGAACCCAATACCCAGGCATCGGAAAACTTATAAGTACCCGTCTCAAACCCGGTAAAAACAAGATAGTATTTACCGTCTTCCCCTTGAATAGGTGATGCCCCCCAGACAAAATGCCCGTCCACCTGAAAGCAGGAATGCCCGGTCACCCAGGAACTATCAGCCGATATGATCCGTAGACCTACCGCCTCCGACTGATACCGACAGTTCTCTTCCGGAGACAAAGACCGGCAACCGCTACCCAGTAGCAACCCGGTCAGTGCTATAATGAACAAACTTTCTTTCTTCATCGTCCCCAATCCTTATTCGGCGTATCGCCCAACCACAACTCCAACAATCCTCCGCCAGAAAAGACAGCGTGAGGTATCTGATAAGAATTATACTCTTTCCCGTTCAAACAAGCACGCTGTATGTAACAATTTGCCTTCGAGTTATTGTATGTCTTTATTTTAAAGGTTCCTCCCTGATAGTAATCGGGATCCAACGAGATGGTCACTTCGTCAAATACAGGGCTTGTTATATCATATTGCGGATCGCGGGCAGAACCACCATCCAACGCAAACAATCCGATCGCCATCAGAGAGCTTACTCCCCCCATCTGTCCCTGGTCCTCATCATGTCCGCCATATCCTCTGTCGGGAGTTACCGCCCCATAAGCCTGTTCTTTCACACGACGCACCCAGTATTGGGTCAGCCAGGGTTTTCCGGCATGCGAGAAGACATGGGCGTTGGAGCATCCGGGTTGGTTCGCATAACTGACATAGCCACTCCCATATCCATAGACGAAATCCGTCGATTCCGACTCCCTGAAAGCAAAGTCCAGCTTATTGCAAAGACTGTCGTTTCCTCCCATCATCTTTGCCAATGCGGGGATATCGTGCGAAAGCCCGAACGTAGCCTGCCAGGCGTTTGCCTCTATATATCCGTTGCCGCTTAAAGGATCGGTATGTACCCATTCGCCGGCAGCATTCTTCGGCAGGATCAACCCCAGTTCCTTATTGAAGGAAGCCGGCCAGCCTGTAGCCCGTTTACGGAAGTAATCCGAATCGCTTTTCTTTCCCAGTTTAGCAGCCATTTCAGCCAAAGCCCAGTCCTCAAAAGCCCACTGGATAGTCAAGCCAGCATTACCGGGACAATATCCGTTACGTACATAAAAGTCCAGTTCCTTATCCATACCCAATGCCAGCATTCCTCCTTTGGAATGGTTCCGTTTCATTGCTTTGAAAGCCTTTCGCGAATCCCATTTCCGGACAAGTCCTTTCTGAAAAGCACTCGTGATAAGAGAGGTTGCCGGACATCCGGTCATTATATACGAATATCCGCCGGCACAAGGTCCGCGAGGAAGCAAGTTTCCATTGGCATCATATTCCAGCAAAGAAGCGGCAAAATCATCCAGTACGGAAGGATAAGCCAATCCCCAAAGTGTATTTAGATTCCACTGTGTCAACCAGAACGCATCTGAGTTGTACATATGATGTTTCACCTTTCCCTGTCCGTCCTTCGCCAACTGACGCACATGGAAACGGATATTTTTCGTCTGTGCCCCTTCCCGGGTTCCATCCGTATAATCCGGATATTCGCCGTTGGCATCATCCAGTTTATGCCTTCCCAGTAAAGAGTGCCATAAGTCTGTATAGAACTTCATCTGCTGGTCATGACTGCCTCCTTTTACGTCGATTCGGCCCAACCATTCATTCCATTCCTGCTGGGATGCCTGTCGTACCCGGTCAAAATCCCAATGGTCGCAATCCTGCTTCAGGTTATCCCAAGCATTCTCCGTGCTCACATAAGAGATAGCGACCTTCATCTGTAACTGTTCTCCCGGCTGTACCCGATAATTCGCTTTCACGCCGGAAACAGGAGCGTCATGGTAACTCATTCCGGGATTTCTCGGAGTACTCTCTTTTGCCCCTTGCAACTCATTTATGTCTTTGAACTGTTCCGAACCTACCCACCCGTCCAGTGATTGGAAAGGAGTATCGAAGGTAATGGCAAAATAGATCCTGACCACATCGGGACCACCCCACAGTCGTCCGGTCGTATCAAAATAGCCTTCCACACCATCATTTCCTTTTTTATAGACGTGCGCATTTACCATGGTCGAAGTACCGACATAACCACCCAGATTCAACAATATATCGGCCAGATTCTCTTCCGTATAAGTGAACCGGTAGAAACTGACACGATCGGTAGCCGTTTGTTCTACCCATACGTTATATTTATCCAGAAAAAGCCTGTGATAGCCCGGCTGGACGATCTCTCCCTGATGTAGGAAAGGAGATTTCCAGGACTGTTCCCCACCTGTCGGATCCACCTCTCCCGTCACCGGCATCACCGTCAACCCGGAAAGCATCCAGCAATGGATCTGCGGAAAACCCAAAACTTCCGAAGAGTTATAATTGTAACCGCCTCCGTATTGATTTTTATTTCTTGTCAGCGGTGCAGCGCCTATCATCCCGTATGGCTGATTTCCTGTGATAAAGAAGAAGTAACGTCCCCGGGCAGTCTCGATATAAGGATTGACCCAGGATACATGATCCGTATAATCTTCAGGAGAAGGAAAGACCTCGATCTCCGATAGTCCCACCTGTGTACCGGCAGCATCCGTCACCTCAAATCGTATCCATTCCACCTCCCGCGGTTCAAATTCGACCTCTTTAGGAGTACCGTCGTTCGCCATCCCCCAGACATTGATCTTAGTGCCGTCACTGAAATGCAATACGCCACCGGCAATATGTGCATTCATACTCGGACGGTCATATAAAATAACCTTATCAATGTTCACCGGACGTTCCCAGTCCAGCTGTATCCAGGGGTAGTCAATCTGCCCCCAGAATGTTTCCGTACTGGCAGATACCCACTCTCCTTTCCCCGGTACCCGTATCACTCCGTCGATCGCCTTAACCGCACCATGATCGGCATCGATCGAAGAAGAAGCCGATGCCCGTGCCAGTGGGGCAATATTATAAGGAGTCGCCCGGCATATAGCCGGACAACAACCTAAAAACATAATAAATAGTGATAATAAGTATCTCTTTCTTCCCATATATGCGGTACATGATATTTAATACAAAAATAGGTCTTCATCTTCCTCCCGGAAATAGCAAATAATTGCCTATTGCGTGGATTATTATTGCTTACCGCTTACGGATATGCGTGCCACAAAACCTCCTCCCGACATTAGTTCTTCCTTTATTCGCTGTCCGGAACGTATTTTACTCTTCTTTACCCCGATCTGTTTCCGGTTACCGGGAGTATCCGAGGCTATTTCCATATGATATTTACCTTTTGGCAAGAAATCCAGCTTTGCATCAAATGTCCCGGCGGTCTCTCCGTTGAGAACGGTCAGATACCAGACATCTCCCTTTCTCCGTGCTAAAGCAGCCAGTTGCCCGATCTCGCTTTCCGGCAACACGATTGTCTCATCCCAGGTCACCGGGACGCTTTCTATGAACGATCTACCAGGGCACGACAGCATATCTTCCATGTCTGCCGCAAAGATCAACATCGGAGAAGTGAACATATAGATCGATGACAGTTGGTGGCCAAAAGTTACGGACGGATGACAAAAACCACGGAAATTCAAAGGTGTATAGTCAGCCGGACCTACCAGCCAACGGGTAAACGGCAATACCGTATTATGATAAGGCCAAGGCGGACCCGGAGCCCAGCTATTCTCTCCGCCTACACATTCCAGCCCTCTTACTGCTTCTTTCGCCAGTAAGTTCGGATAGGTATACGAATCACCTGTCGGTTTATTCACGCCGTGAAAGATGACCATTAATTTTTCTTTGGCTGCAGCTTTCAGAATATCTTCCATCAGATTGACCGTAAAGACATTCTCCGTATGGAAGAAGTCTATTTTCAGACCTTTCACTCCTACTTCCGCACACTTCTTCATAAAATCGGTACGCTCTTCCGCATCTACCAGACCCACATCGGATTTAAAACCAAACCGGGGAGACGAAGAACGCCATACCCAGATATCTACATTCTTTGCTTTGGCATAATCTACCAGGTCTTTCAACATCTCCCACTTGGTTCGTCCGTTTGCCTCTTTTTCCGTTTGCTGCCACAACTCCCAGCCGTCGTCTACCACAACAGACTCAATACCCAGTTCGGCACATCCGTCCACATATTTTTTATGATTGGCAACACTCAGCCGATCATTGCCTTCCACCAACCAGGTAAAGGTCGCTCTGCCCGGTTTGATCCAATCGGTCTTTGCCCCGTCAGGGAAAAGCGTTTTATCCGGTTGGTCGGATACCTGAGCGATAATCCGGTTGTTCACCAGACCATTCAGATCTTTTGCCAGCATAAGAACGCGCCAGGGAGTCACGATTTCCTGACTCTGCTCTTTCGGAGATACAATCCACGGGACATTACGAACTTCTTCATGCCAGAATTTTGTAGGTGGAAGGCCAGTTATTATCCCCGTTTCCATATGCCCTTTATTCTCTACATAACCGAATTGTACCTTGTTCGGAGCTGTTCCAAATAGTACGGCTCCATGATAATTGAACAGATTCGCTTCCGTGATCGCTGCATAAATCCCATTCGGCAGATGGAAAGTGGCAGGCGGAGCCAGTAGTTCACCTTCTATACGGTCGGTCTCCCGCTCCTGGTACTCTTGTAACCAGCCATATTGGAAAGGGCCGCTGGCATACCAGACTTTCGTCTGTGACGGAAAAATAAATGATGTTTCCTCTCCGTAAATACAGACTGGTCCCTCTGCCGGAACACGGTAACGCAAGGCGATACCGTCCTGAAATATTCGGATATCCATATAAAAACGGCTTCCGTCGGCTTGCTGTAACTCATAGACAAGCGTATTATTTTCCTTTTTTTCCTTGTTAAGCAGCTGAACGTCTTTCCCCAGCTGACGGTGGTCGACATTCAGCCCCAAAGGGGCTTCCCGGATAACTGGATTTTCCTCATAAGAGACATCCAGCACCAATTGCTTATCGGCATTCGCCTCTACTTTCAACTTTACCGGGGTAGCACCAGACATGGCATCAACCCCCTCTGCATCCTTCCCTTTTACGAGCTGATCAACACTCAGTAAAAGCAATGCTATCACTAAAATTTTCGATACATGATTATTCATCTCAAGTTATATTAGGGTTCCAAACTTTGAAATGGTAAAAATAGGAAACAATCCGGTTGAGACTTTTATAAAATACGAGATTTATTTTGCATAATCCGGGATTAGGGAAACCTGTTTCACCACCGCCCTAATCCCGGATATAGATGTTTTATAATTTGCAGCTCTGGTCACCGACAGACTATTAGCAGTTGTCGATACTCACTTGACAGTCATAAAGCGGAAATTATAATCACTGAATGACCAGACTTTAGCCCCTTCAGGAATGACAGTTCTTCCCGTTTTATTTCCATCCGCATCTACATCCACTTTCAGAACGATACGGGAGAAGTCTCCTTTCTCATAGTCAAAACTTTTCCCGTCATCATCATACAAATTATAAGAAGAAGCTGCTTTGCCATAATGACGTACTTCCAGCGGCAGTTTTTCATCCTTCACCTTTGTCACGACCGGCCATAGAGGAATAATACCTCCATCTTTCACATATACCGGAATTTTTGACAACCCGGGAGAAACTGTTATCCCCTCTCCTTCTCCAGCAAACTCTCCTGTATAGAAATCATACCATTTACCTTGCGGCAGGATCACCTGACGTTCTTTCTCACCTGCAAACAGAGGGGCGACAAGCAGGTTCGGACCTACCATAAACTGGTCCTTCACCTCTTTCCTTACAGCCATCGCATACGGATTGGCTGTCGCATCCAACACCCCTTTTTCTGTTTGGGCATCCGCCTGATAACCTTCTTCCAGATTCATGGCACGAACAGGAGGTATTCCTTCAAAAGCATAATCGGCAAAAGCCGTATAGAGGTAAGGGATCAGTTGCATACGTAATTTTGCAATCTCATTCACCTCATCCGTCACATCCGAGAACGACCAGGGCTTTGTTCCGTCTGCCCAGGCATTCAGCATTGCCAAAGAAGAAAAACAAACCGTCTGCATACGACGCAACCACTCTTCTGAAGTCTTAGAAGCACGCACCTCAGGAGTCCACAAAACTCCGATAAACGAACTATTAATCAATGCTGTAATAAAATCTTTATGATTATAATAGTCATTATAAATTACATACGGATAAGAAGACGTTCCTGCATTACCGGCACGAACCAGTCCGTATGTCCGTTCATTCCGTTTATGATACATTTGCGTGGTTATATCCTGCATCAGGGAACCGTAAATCTGACGTATTTGTTCGGCTGGATGTCCGGATGGGAAGGTTGCAACATCAGGCCAAAGCCAAGAATCGAAGCCATCGTTTTCATCCATCTTATATCCGCTAACGCCTTTATCCAGCTGGTGCTTTTCAAAATGTTCCGTCATGATCTTTTTTGCTTCCGGCATTGAATAATCGGGAACGATACCACACCAGACAGTATGGGAGCCGGTATAGGGTTCTATTTTATCATACAGTTCTCCATCAGGAGATACATATGGGTTTATCCAGACATTTGTTTTGATATTCTTATCATTCAATCCATTCACAAAGCCTTCCGGGTCCGGGAAACGTCCCTGATCCCATTCATAGGTACAAGGATATGAACGGCTCATCCAGCCAGGTTCAAGGCCAATCACACTCAGAGGAAAACCACGCTTTTCAAATTCGGCAACTTCATCATTCACATCCTTATCAGAAAATAAGGAAGGTACGCGATGCCAGAATCCTAATCCCCATCGGGGCGGCAATGTTCCTCCCCCGTTATAGAGGTTAAAACGGCGTACCACATCTAACATCGTCGGTCCGCCGAAAAGAATGACTTCAACACCATCTGACGGTACCAGAAACTCCAGATTATCCGAATAAGG
The DNA here is from genome assembly GCF_003479515.1 of Parabacteroides sp. AF14-59. Taxonomy (NCBI): domain Bacteria; kingdom Pseudomonadati; phylum Bacteroidota; class Bacteroidia; order Bacteroidales; family Tannerellaceae; genus Parabacteroides; species Parabacteroides sp. AF14-59. The sequence goes on from NZ_QUHH01000010.1 coordinate 52,409, forward strand.
CTGAGCTTCCCAATTCTTATCACTATTCCGGTCTCTCACAACCGGAGGATTTTTACTGTCTTTACGCACGGAAGTACCCACCCATACATCTATATAACGGGCTGAGTTGATTAATGCACCATACCCCCGGGAAGAGACAAAGAAAGGAACAGGTGCATGCGTACGGCCATCGTCCTTACCACCATAATGGTCCACATGTAAACGCATGATACGCCCTCTCTGTTCTACCGTTTTAAAATTCAATCCTAAACCAAATATCTTTTCCCCTTTCTCCAGCGGAAAACGGATATAGGTCTTTCCGTCGATCTGCTCAAAACTGATATCCTCTTCAGATACCGGCAGTGAAACATCTCCCATCTTTCGGATAGCATCCAACTTCGGAGTTATGTGTAATTCACTCAATAAATTAACCTTCTCAGGCGTCCCGACAGAAATATTCCATACTCCAGCCGCTTTTTCTTGCCATTCTACTCCAGTCTTTTTCTCTGTAGAATGATTACATGCACTTAGAAAACCAAGTACACAAATTAGTGTCAGGTATCTTCTCATTATACTACATATTTGATAAGAAGGCAGGAACGCCGTCCCCGCCTCCATAATTATTAAAATCAATCTAACGGATTGAATGTTCCGCCGCTCCATCCTTGTGTCTGCTCCATCTTGGAGTTAGTTTCCAGATATTTGTTCGGTATGGCATAAAAATAATAGTTATCTTTAAAATCGATTGTAAACTTCTTATCCAGAACAACCAATGAGTCTCTGAAGTAAGTGCCATAATCATTCTCAAAGTCAACCGTATCCTTTATTTTATTGAATTCTTCTTCAGGAATATTCAGTTTTGGCTGAACGCCGTGACGAACTTTACCATTCAATTCCGAAGCAAACATACGTCTGCGCCGCAAATCCCAATAACGTTTTCCTTCAAAAGCCAGCTCGATCTTTCTTTCAAGCATGATTGCATCAATCATCTGATCCGATGTCATCCCCTCCTTCAAACCATACATTCCATTATTTCCGGCAAGTATTCCTGCCCTCTCTCTGATCGCTTTCAAAACAGCGTAAGCTTCATCTGTTCTGCCTAACATAGCTGCACATTCTGCATAGTTCAACAACACTTCAGCATAACGGATTTCGATCCAGTCCGTACTGCTTCGTTCCGTATAATAGGGTGTGTAAGACGGATCGACAGCCTTTCTGCAATAAAATCCTGTTGCAGTTGGCATATTTAATTCAGCACCAACGTAAGTCCACTGCTTTCTTCCGCTTTTACCGCTTAATTCCCATGTGCAACTATTATATGCAACTGTTGTTTTAAACCGCGGATCACGGTTTTTCCAATATAGAACAGGATCATAGTCCTTCGATTCTGAAATAGGTACTCCTGTAACCATCGGATAAGACTCAACCATTTCCAATGTCGGATGATTTGCTCCCGCATGATTCTGTGCCTCAGAAATTGGACGTGTAGATGCATTCCAATAATTTACAGCACCCGGTTCCTGGTATCTGCGTCCCCAAACGACTTCTTTGTTCATTTCATCATACCACAAATTCTCGTAACTGGGGTATAGGCCATAGCCATTTGCTTCCAGTTCTTCTTTTGCTTGTTTATTCACCTTATAGGCAGTTTCCCAACGATCGGTATGATTATCCGGATTAAACTGCGGACTTGCATAATACAACAACACACGTCCTTTGAATGCAAGTGCAGCAGCCTTAGTAGCCCTGCCGAGATCATCACCAGTCCAGATCCAAGGTAAATTTTCATAAGCATAATCCAGATCCTGCAGGATAATATCTATACATTCGGAGGTTTTATTACGAGTCACCAACAGATCATCCGTCAGTTTCTGTGGTCTGAGGATCATCGGCATACCTCCGTAAACGCGTACCATACCGAAATAGCGCCAGGCACGCAAAATAGAGGCCTGTGCTTTCAGGTTGGTACAAGTCTCAGCATCTATAGCCGGATTATCTTCCAGTTTCTCAAATAACAAGTTGATATTACGGATACAGCCATAGTACCAATAATCCACAGATGCAGTCGTCAACTGACCATACAGATAAGCATCCCCTCCTTCTGACTCATCCGAATAAGCTGAAAAATAGGGGATAGCGGCATCAGCATCTCCATCTGCTTCTCCATCCCATTTGGGCAGATTCCTTTCATATAACCGGTTCAGATAAGCAGTCGCATACTTAGCATCACCCCACACCTGGTCGTCCGTAACGGCAGACAAATCTTTTTTATCAAGGATATCTGAACATCCCATACTCACTGTTAATAATGAGCCGAATAAGAAATATTTTACATTCATACTATTGTGCATTATTAAATTAGAAACTAAGGTTCACACCGAAAGAATAACTTCTCATTAGAGGATATGCCCTGATGCTTGAATTTTCAGGATCATAATATTTCATTTTATTTTGCAGCAGACATAAGTTGTTGCCTGTCAGGAAGAACTTCAGCTGGGCAACACCTAATTTGGTCAAAACAGATTTAGGTAAAGCATACGCCAGATTCACATTCTTCAAACGCATGAAAGAGCCGTCACGTACCCAGAACGTCGATTCTTCACCTGCCGCATTACGGGATGCACGCGGAAAAGCAGCATTCACATTCTCCGGAGTCCAGTGGTCAGTCCAGAAGTCGAAATTCGTTTCCTGCGGCCGTGCCTGCGCACCTCTCATATCGATCATAATATCATTACCAGCAACACCCTGCAGGAAAATATCCAGAGAGATCCCTTTCCATGAGCCCCCCAAAGAAATACCATAATTCAAAGGAGGAGTCGTGTGATTAATAATCCAGTCTTTATCGTTATCATCGATCACGCCGTCGGGTTCGTCACTATTGGCGCCACGTAAATCCCGATAATTCAGCATACCCAGTTCCGGTTTTTGTCCGAAAATGGTATAGCCCTCCGGCAGTGCATCCAGATCCGCCTGTGTACGAAGAATTCCTGTTGCGATATATCCCATTTTTCGGTCCGTACTATAACCAATTTCCGACTTATAGGAACGAAGATTTTCTGCCTCATCTTTCGTAATTACCTCATTAACAGCATATCCCAGATTTCCCTTTACATAATATTTGAAATCATCACCGATCTTGTCATTATATCCCAATTCCACTTCAAAACCTCTTGCATCGATAACCGCATAGTTTTCAGACGGCATTTTTGCCCCGAAAGTAGCCGGGACACTGGCGGCACGATCGCCGAGAATGTCATATGTATGTCTGTAAAATGCATCTACGTTTAGTGAAAGCTTATTATTCAGGAAAGTAGCATCAAGACCAAAGTTATACGTCAAAGACTTTTCCCAGGTAATATCCACATTCGGAATTACATCGGCAGCAACACCACTGCTCAATGAACCGAAATAAGCACCGTCCACCAGATTATAACGCTGCATCCATTGCCATCCGCTAACAGCATTCTTGTCTTTCAACACGATACGGTCATTCCCCAGAAGGCCGATGGAGGTTCTCAGTTTCAGGTAATTCATAAACCGTACATTTTCTTTAAAGAATTTCTCTTCCGAAACTCTCCATGCCAATGAAGCAGAAGGGAAGAACCCCCAGCGATTCTTAGGTGCGAAGTTCACCGATCCGTCGTAACGGAAGGAAGCCTCCACCAAATATTTATCATCGTAACCATAATTCAAACGACCGATGTAAGAGATACGTCCCGTTTCTTCTCCCTTTCCGTCAACTGTCGAATTCTTTGAATCCGAACTACCTGCAAACAGCTGATCTACAGCAGATGAGATGAAATAATTTCTTCTTCCGTTAAACCAATCTACAGTTCCTTCCGTCTGCTCATAAACAAATAGTGCTCCTACATCATGTTTTCCGAATTTATTGGCATAAGTGATATAACCATTCAACTGGTAACTATCCTTCGTATCATATTTTTCTTCCAGATAATCACCGTCATTTCTCACCTTAACAAAATCAACTACATCTGTTACAATATGGTTATGGCCGCCGGTCATTTTAAACTCATACAACGAATAAGGACGGTTAAACTGTTTGATAAAAGTATGTCTGTTATACTTGTTGAACAATAGTTTCAAACTCAGTCCTTTTACAAACGGCACATTATATAGCAACGAAATATTCGCTTCATAGTTAGAATATTTCTTTCTGTTATAACCTGTATTATCGCCTAATATCTCCAACGGATGCCATTCTACAAAACTACCTGTCGGCAAGCCATTGACATAAGGAGGAACCTGTCCGGTACGGAACAACAGGGCTTTATACAAGTCATTCATCGTATCATTGTCATTATCATATCTCCAATAAGGTTTATGATCATTCCTTATATCCATATTCAGGTTTAATGTAGCAACCAAATCCTTAGTAATATTTGCTTCGATGTTACTTCTCAGATTATATTTTTTGAAACTAAGATTATCAAAAGATCCGGTTTCATAATAATAGTTACCACCTATAAAATAACGAACACGTTCGTTACCTCCGCTTACATTCAGCGAATGTCTGGTAACCAACGGCTGTTTCCATGCTTCATCCAACCAGTTATAGTTATTTTTCCTGAAATATTCTAATTCATCATCCGTATAATAACTCAAATCTGTTGGATCCACATTTTCCACATCGCGGTTGTGGTTTATAAAAAGAGCCTGGTTATAAGCATTCTGTGTCTCCGGTATTTTAGTAGCATCCGACAAACCGATAGAACCGGTATAGGAAATGACCGGTTTTCCCATTTTTCCTTTCTTAGTCGTAACTAAAACAACCCCGTTAGCTGCACGTGCCCCGTAAATAGCAGCCGAAGCACCGTCCTTCAAAACAGACAAATTCTCTACTTCACTGGCATCCAAACCATCAAAAGCAAATTTATCACGTATGATACCGTCTATTACATACAACGGTTCCGTATCATTCCAGGTACCTTTTGCACGAACCGTCATATCGGAACTGGCTCCAGGTTTACCTCCGGATTGTGTCAGCAATACACCGGCTATTTTACCGACAAGTGCATTCGACAAACTAGAAGCCGGTGTATCCTGTATCTCTTCTGCGCTGACAGAAGAAACTGATCCGGTAAGGTTCACTTTTTTCTGGATACCATATCCAACAACCACCACTTCTTCAAGTTTCTGGGTGTCTTCCAACAGCTTCACATTAACAGGAGAACCGTCGCGTACAGTCACTTCCTGACTGATATAACCGATATAAGAAACCAAAAGACTTTTACCGGAAACATTATCCAAAGTATATTTACCATCAACATCTGTGATCGTTCCGTTCGTAGTACCTTTTTCCACCACGTTGGCACCGATAACCGGTTCTCCATTAGCATCCATAACCACACCTGTGATAGTAACTTTCTTTCCCTGTGCCACAACCGGTATTCCCGGACCATCACTCTTTTCCGCCGGGTTGATCAGGATCAGGTTATTCTCTGTGATCTCATACTTGATCCCTTCCTTTGCAAACAGACGGTTCAGGATCGTTTCGACACTCTGGTCTTTCTCGCGGACAGAAACTTTCTTATCCAGGTTGATTTTTCCACTCTCATAAATAAACCGGAACTCGGACTGGTTCTCTATCAGGAAAAGGATTTCCTTGATGGACTGATTGCTTACGTCCAACGACAACTTCGTCTTTTGGGAATAAACGGTAGCCGAGATATTGAGCGAGAAAGCAATTAAAGCTAATGTTGTCAATCTCATAATAGCGTATACCTTTTTAAGGGCCGGAGACGATTCCGGTCTTGACAAATTAAAAAAATTCATATATTTGTAATTTGATTGTTAGTTAACAATAGTGCTGGACACACTGTGTATTAATGATCAAAAAATAGGACGGGAAGTGTTGCTGCATTTCCCGTTTTTGTGTTTTATGATAGTTTCTTCATAGGCAAATTATTTAGAGGTTATACTTATATTTTTTCCCTTCACGTGATAGGCAATATTACTTAAATGGGACAAAGCCTCCAGTACTTCCGTTATAGTTTCTTCCTGGATAACGCCATTGTAATGTATTTTTTCTCCCAGATTCTTCTGAATAGTGATATTGACATTATACCATCTTTCGAGATATTTACAGACATCCCCTAACGACATATTATCCATATAGAGCTTATTATTCAACCATCCGTAGGCATGAGACAAATCACCATCCAGCTGTTTCAGCTTGTTGGTCCGTTTGTCGAATTCCACCATTTCGCCAGCCTTCATATTCAGTTTGTTAGTGTGATCTCCCAGTTCGATATGCCCTTCCACCAAAGATGCCTGTACGGTCGGATCGTCGGCATAAGCCTTCAGGTTAAAGGTCGTACCCAACACCCTTACCTCCACTCCGTTTGCCATTTTCACGACGAACGGGGTTTTACTTTTCGATACGTCAAAGAATCCTTCTCCCTGGAAACGGACCTCCCGGACTTTCTTTTTCGAATTATATACATAGGTAATATCTGACCCCGAATTCAACTTAACGATCGAGCCGTCGGGTAAGGCTATTTCCGAACGGTTCCCGTAATCAGCCGTCAGACTGACCGAGATATCCTGTTCCTCTTCAAACACTCTACTCAAGGAAAGGACGACCATTAATAAGACAGATGCTGCGATACCCGATAAAGTATAATACATATTATTCAGACGTTTCCGGAAGATATTCTTCTGCCGGTTGATCGTATCGATCTTCTCCCAGGCGCGATCCGTATCGAACAGGCCGATATCCATATAATGTCCGGATTCCTCCCAGATCCTGCGATACCGGTCCAGTTCCTGCCGGTTCGACTCATTCCGGTCCAGCCATTCCTGCAGCACCGGGTCGGTAATCTCTTTCCCACCACTGAGCAGGTAGTCTACTATATGATCGCTTATGAGTCCTTTTCTCTCCATAAATATTCCTTTTATAAGTAAGACACCACAAAACAACAAAGGTCCTATACGGACCTAAAAAAAATTATGCACCCTTTACTTCCAGACACTTTTTCAGTCTCTGAAGGGATACCCATATCTGATTTTTAATTGTCTTGACTGAGATGGATAATTGGTCGGCAATCTCTTTCTGTTTCAGTCCTTTTACACGGTGGAGGAGTAATACCTCTTTACACCTGCCGGGCAGCAGGTTGATACAATCGTAAAGAGCCATGCGGAATTCTTCAGACTCGAGCGGATTTTCCTCATAATAGGGAAGCTGTTCTTCCCGATTTTCCAAAAGTGTTCTGTAATTTGTTTGCGTACGGATATGGTTCAATGCCAGATTTCTCGCCATCTTATACAAGTAGCCGGAAACATTCTCCCCGACCACAATCTTCTTCCGGTTATTCCAAAGCGTAAGAAACAGCTCCTGCACAACATCTTCGGCATCCTCTTTATCCTCCAACAGACGGTACGCATAACAGCACAGGCGGCTGTAGTAACGGACAAACAGCTTATTGTAACTACTGTAATCATCTTTTCCGATTGCAGCAATCAGTTTTTCATCTGTTATAGAGGCATTCAATATATACTAGATTAAATATTTAACATGTAAAGGCAATACTATTTCTTTTCTTACTTTATGCATACTTATCGGAATTAGAATTACACAATAGTCGTTTCCCATTCACAAAATAAACATTTATATTTGAATTCTATTTATTATATTAACATATATTATTTATTCAATAAGATTCCCAAAGAAGAACCTTCGTTTTTATACGCACAAAGATAATAAGAATACATATACGCTCAGCTATTCTCTAAAAGAAATCTTTCTTTAACAAAAAAAGAAGATGACGGAAATAGAAGACTTTGTAATACAGAGAGTAAAACAACTACGAATTGAGAAAGGAATGTCACAAAGAGAATTTGCTGATAACATTAACCTTAGCCAAGGTTTTATCCGTGATTGTGAAAGCCCCCACAAAAGGGCAAAATATAATATAAATCATTTGAATGAAATAGCGAAAGTATTCGAATGCAATTTTAGCTATTTTTTTCCAGACAAGCCTTTTTAATTCTTTTCAAACATCACATTTCAGTCTCCAGGTTGTCTTTATAACTTATCTTTCAAAGCTAACTGAAAGAAGAATGAGATGAATTAACAATGTGATTATTATCTGAAGACATAATGATTTAAAAAACAAATTTTAGGTTTCAATATGTAAGACAATATCTTAATCTGACAACTCAACAATCTGCCGAAAGGTAACTTCCAGGAATCTTATTATCACAATAATTAACAATTTAAACATCTTACTTCCTACTTCCAGTTTGTCTTAAACAAATTTCCACTTCGTTTAAAACGAATATTTTTTTGTTTTAAACGGAATGAAGGTTTATTTTAAACCAAAAACAGTGTAAATATACGTTAATACGTCTCTGTTTGGTTCTTTTTTTATCCTCAAATTCTATGTTTTATAGCTATTTCTTGCTCTGGAAGCTCTCAAACCAGAGCCACGATAGCAGCGACATAATTCTCAATAATATCTTTTATCAAAGAAAAAAACTCCGTATTATCTGTTTTTTGGGTGCAATTTGGAATGATCGACCATGCTGTTGCATCTAATATGACAATATGGGACTTTGCTACGTTTGCGTAAAAATAGTCACAACTGTCCCCTGGTTCATACAGCCTCTTCAGGAACTACTTAAAGTAGCATTTTGACAATTTGACTCAAGCAATATTTTGTAATAAAATCAGTATGTAACCACTATGGTACTACTTCGTTATACCTGAATCTCCCTTATTTCCCTGTAATAATCTTCCGTATCTCACTTAATTTGTTAAGGGCTTCGATCGGAGTAAGGTTGTTGACATCGAGATTCTTGATCTCATCGCGAACCTGGCTTAAAACAGGATCGTCCAGTTGGAAGAAGCTGAGTTGATAACCTTCGGCAGCAGAAGCAATTTCCCTGACCGGCTTCGCTTTTACCTTACCTTTGCCTTTTGCTTTCTCTTTGCAATCGATACTCTCCTGCCGATTATCCGTTTCCAGTTGTTTCAGGATTTCACTGGAACGTTTCACGATACTTTTAGGCATACCCGCCATCTTCGCCACATGGATACCGAAACTATGCTCGCTACCACCGGGAATCAATTTACGCAGGAAGATCACCTTATTGGAGACCTCTTTCACCGAGACATTATAATTCTTTATCCGTTTGAAAGAACGTTCCATCTCGTTCAGTTCATGGTAATGAGTGGCAAAAAGCGTCTTGGCACGGGCATCCGGATGCTCATGGATATACTCAACGATCGCCCAGGCAATCGAGATACCGTCGTAGGTACTTGTTCCCCGTCCCAGCTCATCGAAAAGAACGAGGCTGCGTGAAGACATATTGTTCAGGATATTCGACGCCTCGTTCATCTCCACCATAAAGGTAGACTCACCGACAGAGATATTATCGGAAGCCCCCACACGGGTAAATATCTTATCTACCATACCGATACGGGCAGACTCGGCAGGGACGAAACAACCGATCTGTGCCATCAGCGTGATCAATGCCGTCTGACGCAGCAACGCCGACTTACCCGCCATATTCGGACCAGTGATAATGATGATCTGTTGCTGTTCGCTATCCAGATAGACATCGTTGGCAATATAGGCCTCGCCGAGCGGCAGCTGTTTCTCGATCACCGGATGACGGCCCGACTTTATATCGATCACATCCGAATCATCCACGTTCGGACGGATATACCGATTACTTTCCGCCACTTTGGCAAACGACAACAGGCAATCCAGACGACCGATCAGATTCGCATCCACCTGAATAGGGGGTATAAACTCCGCCAGACAAGTCACCAGCTCGGTAAACAGGCGGCCTTCGAGGGATAATATCTTTTCCTCAGCGCCCAATATCTTTTCTTCGTACTCTTTCAGTTCTTCTGTAATATAACGTTCGGCATTCACCAATGTCTGCTTGCGTATCCATTCGGCAGGTACTTTGTCCTTATGCGCATTACGCACTTCGATATAATAACCGAATACGTTGTTAAAGGCAATCTTCAGGCTCGGGATGCCGGTCTTTTCACTTTCCCGCTGTTGTACCTGAATCAGGTAATCCTTGCCGGAATAAGCAATGGCACGCAACTCATCCAGCTCCGCATTGACCCCTTTGGCTATGACACCGCCTTTATTCAGCAAAGACGGCGGATCGTTATTGATCTCCTTTTCTATCCGGTCGCGTATCTCGGTACAAGCATTCAACTGTTCGCCGATACGGGAAAGGCTCGGCTCATCACTTGCCATACAAGCCTCTTTGATCGGTTCGATCGCCCGGAGAGCGACTTTCAGCTGCACCACTTCACGAGGGGAAACGCGGCCTACAGCCACTTTCGAAATAATACGTTCCAGGTCGCCGATCTGCTCGATCTGTTCATCCAGTATATCCTTTACCTCCGGATGACGGAAAAAATAATCCACCACATTCTGACGGTCCCGGATCGGTTTGACATCTTTCAGGGGGAACAGCACCCAGCGGCGCAACATACGCGATCCCATCGGGGAAACCGTCTTGTCTATCACATCCAGCAGGCTGGTTCCCTCATCGTTCATCGTACCGACCAGTTCCAGGCTGCGTACCGTAAATTTATCGAGACGCACATAACGGTCTTCCTCGATACGTGAAAGCGCTGTAATATGCGAAATATGCGTATGTTGTGTCTGATCCAGATAATAGAGGATCGCTCCCGAAGCGACAACCCCCAGTTTCAGATGTTCCACCCCGAAGCCTTTCAGGTTCTTCGTCTCGAAATGTTTCAGCAGGCGGTCGTTGGCAGCATCGGCGGAAAATACCCAGTCCTCCATCTCGAAAGTGAAGAAACGGGGACCGAACACTTCCTCGAATTTCTTACGGTTGTTACGCTCGACAAGAACCTCTTTCGGAGAGAAATTATTAAGCAGTTTGTCGATATAATCGATCGTTCCCTCGGCTGTCAGGAACTCACCGGTCGAAATATCCAGAAAAGCGACGCCGCAAACATCTTTAGCGAAATGAACGGCAGCAAGGAAGTTGTTTTCCTTATGGTTCAGAATATTGTCATTGATAGAAACTCCCGGGGTAACCAACTCCGTAACCCCTCGTTTCACCAGTTTCTTGGTCATCTTCGGGTCTTCCAGCTGATCGCAGATTGCAACACGTTTACCGGCACGGACCAGTTTCGGCAGATAGGTATCGAGCGCATGATGCGGGAAACCCGCCATTTCGATAAATTGTCCCGGTCCGTTGGCTTTTTTAGTCTGTACGATTCCCAGTATTTCGGCACCGACCACGGCATCTTCGCCATACATTTCGTAAAAGTCTCCTACACGGAATAAAAGGACAGCATCCGGATGTTTCGCCTTAATATCGAAATACTGCTTCATCAATGGGGTTTCAACTATCTTAGCCACGGGATATAATTTTTTATCATTTTAGTTAGACCGTACAAAGGTACAATAAAAAAAAATATAACTTTGCCGACATGTCTGACAAGAAACATCTTAGAATCATGAAAAAAACTATTTTACTCGCTTCCGGCCTGATTGCAGCCGTTCCTTTTGTGCATGCACAGAAAAACAAAGACAAAAAACCGAATGTGGTATTCATCCTGGCGGATGACCTGGGATACGGCGACCTGAGTTGCTACGGACAGGAAAAATTCGAAACTCCCAACATCGACCAACTGGCCCAAAACGGCATGCGTTTCACCCAGTGCTATTCGGGAACCACCGTCAGTGCTCCTTCCCGCTCCTGCCTGCTGACAGGTACACACAGCGGCCATACCCCCATCCGTGGAAACAAGGAATTAGATCCGGAAGGGCAATTTCCATTACCGGAAGATGCACGGACCATTTTCCATGTCATGCAGGACGCAGGATATAAGACTTCGGCATTCGGCAAATGGGGATTAGGTTACATCGGTACTTCCGGCGACCCCAGGAACCAGGGATGTGAGACATTCTTCGGATACAACTGCCAGTTGCTGGCCCACAGTTATTACCCCGACCATCTGTGGGATAACGACCAACGGGTGGAACTGAAAGACAACGTAGTGGACGTTCAATACGGGACAGGTACTTACTCACAAGACCTGATCCACTCCAAAGCACTCGATTACCTGGATAATATCAAGGAAGACGAACCTTTCTTCATGTGGTATCCGACCATCTTACCGCACGCCGAACTGATCGTTCCGGAAGACAGCATCATCAAAAAATTCCGGGGTATGTATCCGGAAAAAGCATATAAGGGAACGGAACCGGGAAATCCGGCTTTCCGTAAAGGCGGTTACTGCACGCAGCTTTATCCGCATGCCACGTTTGCTGCCATGATCTACCGCCTGGATGTGTATGTCGGACAGATTATCCAGAAACTGAAAGATAAAGGTCTATACGACAATACGATCATCATTTTTGCCAGCGACAACGGCCCGCATATGGAAGGGGGTGCCGATCCTGATTTCTTCAACAGCAACGGCATATACCGGGGTTACAAACGCGACTTATACGAAGGCGGTATCCGTGTACCGATGATCATTTCATGGCCGGGACATATACAGCCGGGAACGGAAACGAACTTCATGTGTTCATTCTGGGATGTATTGCCTACGTTCGAAGAGATCATCCATCCGAAGGCGAAACAGAAAGAGATGGACGGCGTAAGTATGTTGCCGCTGTTGCAAAACCGCAAAGGACAGAAGGAGCATGAATTCCTGTATTTCGAATTTCAGGAAATGAATGGCCGCCAGGCTGTCCGCCAAGGCCCGTGGAAACTGGTCCATATGAATATCCGCGGCGACAAACCGTATTATGAACTGTATAACCTGGCAGCCGATCCTTCGGAAAAACATAATATCCTGGACAAATATCCGGATAAAGTGGCCGAACTGAAAGAGATCATGGTCCGTGAACATATCGAAGACCCGAACTGGCCGCTGCTGAAGAAATAAAAAAACAGTATATTCAGAAGGCCATACTGCCGGAAGCCACGTTTTTCATTCTGTGCCTGACAGATAAAATCGTGACTTCCGGTTGTTTTTTATATATTTGCCGGGAAAATAACAAAGTGGAAGATAATAAATCCGACATAGAGCAATTAACGAATCTCTTTATCGAAAAACGGGAACATTACATTCGTTTTGCACTTTCCTATGTACATGACAGAAACATTGCAGAAGACCTGGTAATGGACAGTTTCACCTATTGCTGGGAAAACAAAGAAAGGTTACCGGTCATTGAAAACTATTCCACTTACTTATTGACCATTATAAAACATAAATGCCTAAACCATCTCCAGAAACAACGAACCTGGGACGAGATCTCACAAAACATACTGTCAGACACCGAATGGGAACTGAAAATGCGTATTTCATCCTTGCAATCGTGTGAACCGGAAGAAATTTACAACCAGGAATTACAGCAATTGCTGCATGACACTTTAAAGCAAATCCCCGAAAAGTCCCGCCGTATCTTTAACATGAGCCGCCAGGATAATATGACCTATCCCAAAATCGCAGAAGAAATGCAACTTTCCCAGAAATCCGTAGAATTCCATATCAGTAAGGTTTTAAATGCCTTACGCTCCTCATTAAGTAATTATTTACCCGGATTGAAAAAAAAGTAACGTTTTATTTTAGGGTACAGGTTGATATCTTTGCCTTTATTAATATAAGCAGATAAAATGGAAAGAGAATTATTACACAAATTATTCAAAGGGAATGTCTCCGGGGAAGAATTATCGGCAATCAGGAAATGGGTTGAAAGTGCTCCTGAAAACGAAAATATCTTTATCGCAGAACGTCATTTCTACGATATGCTGCAACTTTCAGATGCCGGGAACGGGAAAGAAGAAAAGAGATCCCGTCATTACCTCAACTGGAAAATGTGGGGAAAGATCGCTGCTGCCATTATTATTTTGCTTTCCATAAACATAGCCTACCTGGTAAGCGACAAAGAAACCACCGCAATGAACCTTATCACGGTTCCGGCAGGGCAACATGTCGACCTCGTATTGGCAGACGGGACCAAAGTATCGCTCAATGCCTGTTCCGAGTTATCCTATCCTACTTCCTTCAATGGTGATTTACGTGAAATATACCTGAAAGGAGAAGCCTTTTTCGATGTCACTAAAAATAAGAAACAGCAATTCATCGTCCACTCCGGACGTTACGACATAAAAGTATTCGGTACCAAATTCAACGTTTCAGCCGATTCCGCTTCAAATACATTTACAACCACCTTGTTAGAAGGAAGCGTAGAAGTAGCCGACACGGAACTTCCGGAACAAAGTATCATGCTTACGCCTGACAACATAGCTTATTCCGAAAACGGGCAACTAGCTGTCAAGCCGATAAGCGATTACGATTATTACCGGTGGAAAGACGGACTGATCTGTTTCAAAAACACCAGTTTTAAAGACCTTATGGCACGTCTGGAAAAGAATTACAATCTACAGATCGTCATTCAGAACAAGGAGCTGGATAACTATATGTGTGGCGGAACATTCCGTATATCCGACGGGATCAGCGATATCCTGCGTGTATTACAGCGGGACGCATCGTTCACTTTCGAATTTAGCAACAATCGATCGACTGTATATATCAAGTAGTTATGACAACAATTTAAAACAATCGCTTATGAAAAGAATCAATTCATAACCTGAGGAACATGTGTGTATGATGCTCCGTAGACCTGAAATTCCTTCATACACTATCTAGTTTATTAAATCTAAGTAATCTATAGAAACATGAATTACCATAAATACAAGGCAGTATTTTATACTGTCGTAATACTTTTTATGTGCTATACCTTGCACGCCCAGGCGACAGATATCCGGTTGGATAATATCCATATTACTTTAAATAAGAAAGATGTCAAACTGGAAGATATCCTACATGAGATTGAAAATCAGACTGAACTATTATTCGTCTACAATAAAAATGTAGATCTGAACAGAATCGTTTCAGTAAATGCAAAGAAAGAAACGCTACAGCGTGTTCTCTCACACCTTTTCGATGGTACGGTAAATTATTCATTCGAAGGTTCCTATATAGTCCTCTCTCCCCAAACAGAAAAAAAGGAGGTCAGACAACAAGTAAGAATGATCACAGGTTCGGTTTTTGACGAGAACGGCGTACCTCTCGCCGGTGCAAGCATCATCGAGAAAGGAACCACTAACGGTATTGTGACAGATACGGACGGGAAATTTACCCTTGCCGTTAGTCCGGGTAAAATTCTATCCGTCACCTATATCGGCTATCTGTCTCAGGAGATAAAGGTAACAGGTAATATCCTTAAAATAATAATGAAAGAAGACTCCCAATCGCTGGAAGAAGTCATGGTAGTCGGTTACGGCACACAAAAACGTGTAAACTTAACCGGAGCCGTTGAACAAGTTACCGATGCGATCTTGAAAAACCGTCCGATGGCGAATCTGACCCAGGGACTTCAGGGAACGATCCCCAACCTGAACATCTCGCTCTCCGACGGGAAACCGATGCGTTCGGCCGAGTTCAACGTACGTGGTACCACTTCTATCGGTCAAGGCGGTAGCGCCCTCGTTTTGATAGACGGTGTCGAAGGAGATCCTGCTATGCTGAATCCTAACGATATTGCCAGCGTATCTGTTTTGAAAGATGCAGCCTCGGCTTCTATTTACGGTGCCCGCGGAGCATTCGGAGTTGTTTTGATTACCACCAAAAACCCGGATAAAGAACGGACATCAGTCACTTACAATGGAAACTTTTCCGTTAAGACTCCGACAGTCGTACCGAGCATGGTAACCGACGGATATTTATATGCTACCATGTTCGTCGAGGCCTACTCGGCTGCTTACGACTATTCGACAACTCCCTCAAAATTCCACAAATCGAATCCGTATTCGGAAGACTGGTACAATGAAATGGCCAGTCACCGCCCGGGCATGAACGCTCCGGAAGTGGTAACCGGAAGCGACGGAAGTTATACCTATTACGGCAATACGGACTGGTATAACGAACTTTACAAAAAACAAACTCTCTCGCATGACCATAATGTCACGATACAGGGCGGCGGAGAAAAAGCGGATTTTCTGGTATCCGGACATTTCTACGGACAGGACGGATTATTCAAATATAACAGTGACGACTACAAAATTTATAACATCCGGGCAAAAGGTTCCGCGCAGATCCTACCCTGGTTGAAAGTAAGCAACAATTTCGATTTTTCGCAGATGAATTACCATAATCCACTGACCGTAGCCGACGGTAGTGTCTGGTACGGGCTTGAAGGAGAAGGCTTACCGGTAGCTACCATGTTCAATCCCGACGGAACACTGACAATGGCCGCTGCCTACAGCATAGGCGACTTGTGGTACGGTAAAAGCTATACAAATTATGAAAAGCGGATCACCCGGAATACCTCTTCCTTTGAAGCGACATTCCTGGAGAATACTTTACGTCTCAAAGGCGACATCACATTCCGCAACGCAGATGATAATAATACGACAAAACGAAGTCCCGTTCCCTACAGCACAAAACAGGGGGTCATCTCTTACCTGGGTTCTTCGACAGACGATTTTAAAGAAGAGAATGCAGTTACCAAATATCTTGCCACTAATCTGTATGCCGAATATGAACCAACGATCGGCGACAACCATTATCTAAAAGGCATGGTCGGATATAACTACGAACAGTCCACCTATAAAGAAGTTTCAACCCGGCGAAACGGTTTGATCTTCGACGATGCCGAAAATATAAATATGGCCAATGGCAGCGCAATTGCCGTGAACAGCGAGTATGACAAATGGAGAATCGCCGGAGGATTCTTCCGACTTAACTATGCCTTCAAAAACAGATATCTGCTGGAGGTAAACGGCCGTCTCGACGGTTCATCCAAATTTCCGTCAGACCAGCAATGGAGTTTCTTCCCTTCCGTATCCGGAGGATGGAGAGCGTCGGAGGAAGCCTTCTGGCATGTAAATCCCAAAGTGATCAGCGATGTAAAGATCAGAGCTTCGTACGGTTCATTAGGCAATGGAAATATAAATGCCTATGCGTATAAAGAATTATTCTCCATCTATCAGATGAGCCGGTTGCTCAACGGTTCGTTGAACCAGCAAACATATATGCCGACCATCATTCCCAAAAGCCTGACCTGGGAGACTGCGACGACAGCCAACTTCGGTCTCGATATGGGATCACTGGACGGCCGCATGCGTCTTGCCGCCGACTATTATATCAGGAAAACAACCGATATGTATACCGTAGGAAAAACACTCCCTGCCGTATTCGGGGCAGAGGTACCTAAAGGGAACTATGCCGACATGACCACCCGTGGCTGGGAAATCACGCTTAGCTGGCATGACAATTTCAACTTTGCAAACAAGCCTTTTTCATATGAAGCACGTTTCACGCTTGCCGATTATGTATCCAAGATAGACCGTTACAACAACGAAACAAACAACGTCGACGACTTCTATAAAGGCAAAACCGTAGGTGAAATATGGGGGTATGTAACAGAAGGTTTCTTTACTTCCGAAGAAGATGTCAAGACTCATGCCGACCAGACGCTATACATGGTAGGATACGGCACGAAACGAATGCCCGGAGATATCAAGTTCAAAGACCTGAACAATGACCACGTAATCAATTACGGTACCAACACCCTAGACAATCCGGGAGACCGGAAAGTAATAGGCAATACGACCCCACGCTACACATTCAGTCTGAATCTGAGTGCCGACTGGAACAATATATTTGTCTCCGCCTTTTTCCAGGGAGTAGGAAAACAAGACTGGTGGCCCGGATACGACAATGCACTATTCTGGGGCCAATACAACCGCCCATACAACAACATACCGGTTTCCATGTTGGGAGATATCTGGTCGGAGGAAAACCCTACTGCTTACTTCCCGCGTTACAGAGGTTACTCGGCCTTGCAGGGCTTTTCTCAGATGGCAGTAGCACAAACACGCTATTTGCAGAATGCAGCTTATGTCCGTCTGAAAAACCTGCAAATAGGCTACAACCTCCCCAAATCATGGATAGCAGCAACCCATATGCAGTCGGCACGTATCTATCTGTCCGGAGAAAACCTATGGAGTTGGTCTCCTTTATATAAACATACCAAAAACTTTGATGTAGGCTCCATCTACGGTGAAGACACAGAAGCAAAAGCAACTGCCAGCGACGGAGGTAAAAACACGATCATCACCAACGGAGGTAGTTCATACAACTATCCCATACTGAGAAGTTTTACAATCGGACTATCTGTTACATTTTAATATTCTGAGTTATGAAATATATACTATATATCATCGCATGCCTGGGATTATGCTGGTCTTGTGACATGAACGAGAATCCTAAAGCCCAAATATCCATTGAATCGTTATTCGGTTCTGAAACCGGGTTGAAAATGTATACTAATTCTTTTTATGATGCATTTCCATCCAGTACAGTCGTTTACCCGGCTTCTTCCCCTTATACGGCTACCAACACGCAGAACCTGTATCTTATCGAAGGAGCTTATTCGCCCGAAATGGCCGGAGGATGGTTATGGACCCAGTTACGAAATATCAACTACTTCATTGTGAATAGCCAACAAGCGGACGTATCGCCGGACATATTGAACAATTATCAGGGAATCGCCCGTTTTTTCCGTGCTTATTTCTATTTCAATATGATGGCCAGCTTTGGCGATCTTCCCTGGATCAATAGTCCTATGGATGTCGACGACCCCGCCCTATATGCCAAAAGGGATCCAAGAACCCTGATCGTGGACTCCATCAAAGCCGATCTCGATTTCGCTATCGGGAATATCAAAGAATTAAAAAGTAGCGGATGTAACGAAATAACCAAATGCGTAGCTGCGACACTGAAATCGAGAGTCTGTCTTTACGAAGGGACATTCCGGAAATACAGGACGGAAGCCGGATTGGGATCGTCGGCAAACGAATGGCTACAGGAAGCTGCCGATGCCGCCAGATTCGTTATGGATGCCGGATATTCACTTTACACGGGTAGCGGAACAGAGAAATCTTACCGCCAGCTCTTTATTTCAAAAGTGCCTGTCTCAACAGAGATAATCTGTGCGGTTACTTACAACGGAGACCTGGGGGTCGTACATGGAGGAAACCGTAACTGGACATCGACGACATTCAGCAGTTCGCCTTGCCTTATCCGCTCGTTCATAAACACATATCTGATGAAAGACGGAACACCTTTTACAGATAAAGAAAACTATCAATCGATGTTCTTCTCAGAAGAATGTAAAAACAGGGATGCACGCCTGTCACAGACGATACGTACCCCGGGATTTACACGTATAGATGCCGGACAGGAAGTAGCTACTGCTCCTAATTATGCCTACGCTTCGACCGGCTATCATATTTATAAATTTACTCTGGATGACACACAGTACGATAACGTAGATGTCTGTGACAACAACTCCGTCGTTTTCCGTTTTGCAGAAGTTCTGCTGAACTATGCGGAAGCAAAAGCCGAAATGGGAACGCTGACCGACGACGAATGGTCGGTAACTATCGGAGCATTGCGCTCACGGGCCGGCATTACAGGCGGACTGACAGCCAAGCCGACCAAGGCCGACCCCTACCTGC
Source organism: Parabacteroides sp. AF14-59 (assembly GCF_003479515.1). Classification (NCBI taxonomy): domain Bacteria; kingdom Pseudomonadati; phylum Bacteroidota; class Bacteroidia; order Bacteroidales; family Tannerellaceae; genus Parabacteroides; species Parabacteroides sp. AF14-59. The sequence continues at coordinate 71,954 of NZ_QUHH01000010.1, forward strand.
AAAAGACTTATTTTCCGGATATATCAGACCCTACGATCCTGGAAATACGCCGGGAACGGTGGATCGAACTGGTACTTGAAGGATTGGAATGGAACGATATCTGCCGTTGGAAAGTAGGAAAAGTATGTACAAGGACCTGGGACGGAGTTTATATCCCCAAGCTAGACGTACCTTACGACATGAATGAAGACGGGAAACCGGATGTCTGTTTTACACAAAAACTCGATCCGGATAAAATAGCCGATGTTTATTACGTGTATGTCGGTAAAACGTTGGCAAGCGGTGCTAACAGCAATACCCAACTGGATAGCGACGGACATACTTTGCTGTACATGAAAGATCAGAAACGAACATGGCACGACAAGCTATATTTCAATCCGATCCCTGCAAACGACAGAGTATTAAATCCTAATTTAGATCAAAATCCAGGCTGGTAAAAACAGAACACAGAGACATAAAGTCACGGATATTTCGATGTTCCGTACCTTCTATGTCTCTGTGTTACTTAAAATAATATCATCTTTTCACCAGCTTATGATTGCTTCTCCCTTCGGCAGTCACAACCTCCAGCACATAAATACCGGCCGGATAGCTGTCGTAGGAAAGCGATAACTGCGTATTGCCTGCCGCCGGTTGCCTTTTCATCAGGCGGCCGTTCATATCGTATAGAACGACCTCTTTAATAGCCACAGGAGCAGTTACCTGAACCGTTCCCGCCGCATCATAAGAAACAGTAACACCGGTTCCGGCGGTTATATCCTCCGTCGAAGTAGAAGGGTCGGCAGCCACGACGATCTCGCCGGTCGTATTGCCGTTGCCTCTCACCCACTGCCATTCGCTGCCGTCGCTGCTTTTGTAAAGCAGGCGGATACGGTCGCCGGGAGCGATCGTCTGAGTGATCGTACAAGGCACTTCCTGCCCTACTCCGCGTTCGATCTCGATGGTGACAGGTTCTTCGCCGGAGATAAATTCTTTCGTATTCCCGTCCTTGTCCACAAGAGCAACGACCAGGTTACCCGAGAACGTACGGATACTCATATTACCAACATAACCGTACTGGATAGCGAAAAGCCGGTTCTGCTCAAAATCATCCGTCGTCGCAGTCAGGCCGGCAAAAACAGTACCTTCGTTTTCACCATAGAAAAATACCAGCATGTCCTGATAGGCGGAACCTTCCACCGGTTTTCTCATGCTGATGATGGCATCCTGTCCGAGCGAGAAACCGCCTCCGCTGTTCCCGCCGGTCCCCTGCACTTCGGGTTCGAGAACGGATAAAAGGTAATAGCCGTTCGCCAGTCCGCTCCAACCCCAGTTCACGTGATAATAGTCGGCCTCATTATAACCGTCGATGATAAACTGATGGCCTTCTTTCTGGTCGTTCTCGCCGCCATAGACAACAGGGCGGTTGTCGTCAAGTTCGCCTTTGATAATGGCTTCCCATTCGTCTTTCTGATAATTATCGCGTTGCAGGACATGGAGGGATTTGTCGTATTTCATATAATTGACAAGCCCCCGGGCGGCAGTCAATGTCAGGGCACCGCTGTTACCCGGCGCATAATTCATTTCAGAGAAAACACCGCAGTCGTACATCAGGGTGGCAACGTTTTGAGCCTGTGCGCTGGTATACTGGCCCGCCGTATAAGTGGACGGCATATTATCCCACTGGTAAGGCGTATCGAACGTGGCGGATAACGACAAATTATACGTCTGGGAGGTATAGGAATGGCTTCCCGTCCCTACGTCCGGCCATTTATGATATTGCATGGCGATGGCTGTCGAGGTAGCCACACAGCCGGTCGGCGTACGCTGGTTATCCACGATCGGGCAGAGATCGTTGTAAGGCGTCATCTGGTCCCACAGCACGGTGGTCAGCTGCACGCCTCCGGACTTCAACTGCATATTGCCTTGCCTCAACCGGCTCCAGGCAGCCGTCACCTCTTTGGCTGCCATCGACTTATTCTCACGCATCCAGTCGATCTGACGCCGGTAGCCGTCGAACCAGGAGCGCACATTCACCGGCATAGAGTCTTTCCGGAAAGTCTGTTGCATACCATATCCTAAAATAGGATAAGCCAGATCGTCGCCGGCAACGACCACAAAACCGTTACCATCCGTCTGGCTGAATACATAAAAGGTAGCATCCTGCGAAGGGTTGCCCGAACGGGTGGCGGCCCCGGCATCCGACCAGACCAATGCCAGTTCCGGAGCGGAAGACCGGGTCTGCAGATGATTGCTTTTCAAAAAACTGAGCGCAACGCTCCGTGCCTGTTCTACATCGACAGGGGCGGCACTTATCGACATCGTCAACAAGGCGGCCAGGAAAACAAGAGTACATCTTCTCATTACTTGTAATTTTTTTAGTTTAAATTTAGCTTATCTATCAAAGGCCAGGTTAGAGGTTTTTATTAGCGTTTTTTACCTGTAATTACATTGTCATTCAATAACAAAGCAAATGGGAAGATGGTTGAAAAGGGGCTGAAAAAATACATCTATAAGTCCCCAAAGATAATTAAATACCTTCGGGGACTGCAATGTACCTGTTTCAATCCGGCCCTTTCAGCAGAACAGTTTCACCGCCGCCGCACCGATCAGCAGCCAGCCGAGCAGGTTACCGGCAGTCGGGGACCGGCCGGAGGGTTCGGGGGACGAAGGAGCGACAGGATCGCCCCGATGGCGGCCAGAGCGGTTTCCGTTTGTTTCAGCAGGAGCGACAGCAGTGCTATCAGCGCCAGCCACGGGATTGCCTGGGCAGCTGTGCCTCTCTTTCAGCCCGCGCGGGAAAAGAGCGTGGACCAGGGAGAGGAGAAAATTGCAAATGACACGAATCGTTTTCATAAAATCGTTGTTTATAAGATTATACATTCAGAATCACACCGGAATAAGTTTACCGATCGCCACAGCCAGACGCGCCAGCAACCGGCAGTAGACGGTACGGTTATCGCCATTCTTTTCACTGATATATTTGCTGTACGCTATTTCATGCGCAAAAGCAGCGGGATCGTAACTGACCGCGGCCGCAGCCGGGTAAGCGCTCGTGATCAGCCGGGCATAGTCGAAGAAGCTGTTCTGCGTACCGGCATATTTGCGGAAAGGCAACCCCTCGGGTTTCAATGCCACCCGGCAGCCATGCCAAAATTCGTTGGACGGGCCGTAGCCGGTAATTCCGAACAAGTTATGATGCAGCCGCGCCAGGTTGCTCTCGCCCCAACCCGACTCGATAGCTGCCTGGGCCAGCATAACCACCGCATTGATACGGAACAACTTCTCAGCCGCCTGCGCCTCCGGCAGGAAACGTTTTACAAATTCATATTTTGTCATGGAAAATTATCTTACGACGGTGAATAAAACACATAAAACACTTGAATATCAAATAATTATTTACTACATTTGGAGTAGATAATCATCCCTGATACGATAAGTCATGATAACAGAAGAACAGGCAGACCAATACATTCCGGAGAATGAACATGCGTGGGGTTACCAGGAACTGGCGATCCTCTATTTCCCGAACATCAAACCCGAGAGTGCCGCCCGGCAGCTCCGCCGCTGGATCATGTTCAGCAAGGAACTGGTAACCCAACTGACCGCCTACGGCTGGAAACCGGGCCGTAAATTGCTGACACCGAAGCAGGCAACCTGTATCTTCCGTCATCTGGGGCCTCCCGGTAGCTGAAAACTACCGGCTTTGCTACTCGATCTCAGGACGGTCGCCACCGCCCTCTTCCTTCTCGTCCTCGTTCTTATCGAGCATCATACGCTCGACCTTGAGCTTCGTCTTCGCCAGCTCGAGTAAGGCCTTTCCGGGCCGGAAGACAACACGGGGCCGCCTGACCATCTCCGGTTTAAAATCCTTTTTCATGGATGAGCCTTTGCTTCCCAGCACGGCCATGAAATAGCCCAGTTCCCCCAACTGTATGGTCTGCCCGTCGAGCAGTTTCTGTTTCACCACAAACAACACCCCGTCGAGCACCAGCTTCACGTCGCCCGGGGTAGCTGCCGAACGGTCGGCAATAATATCACAAAGGGTAGCCGTGTCGCACATCCCGTTCGAACTGCTGGCCGCATAGAAGAGCTTTGCATCGGCTGCCGCTCCCTTGGTCATATCCTTCCTCAATACCAATCGATACTTTACTGACATAATTTTACGAATTAAAAGTTACTGAATCTGTTTATTCTCTCCTGTAATATTACATCGTAAAGATACCTCCGCCCGCAACCGCCGGGTCCGCCGATGTCCGGCACAGTCCCCGGTTGTCCGCGTTTGTCGGTATTTTATCGGTATTCGGTTGTTTTTACAGCCACCTCTCCTCGATCACCGGTGTCCGTGCGAGGCTTTCGGTGAGGCGGACCAGTTGGGAGATATGGGAGGAGAGTGTTGCCAACAGGGCGGTGCGGAAGGCGGATTCGGTTTTGCCGACTGTTTCGGCGGGGGCTGTTTTCAACTGCTCCGTCAGGCGGGAAGTGTCGGACAACAGGCGTTCTTCGTAATATTCCAGGCGGAAATAGTCGGCCAGGTCCGGACAGATCGTTTCTTCCGGCTCACTCAACATCGAAGCGGGCACACCGGGCGGCAACGGCAAGTCCGGAAGCTGTCCCGAAAGTATCTCCGCCAACATCCGTTCGCGGGACGGCAATACCGCTAACGGCTGGCGGAGCGACACGAAACGCAGCAGATTACGATACGTCTCCCCCGTAAATACCAGATCGTCCTCTTCAAGCATCCGTTCCACATGCGGAGCCACTGCCGGATGCTTCAGGCAGAAAGCCAGCAGGCGGCATTCTCCGGCCCCGGCCATTTCCGTCAGCAATTCCATATAACAGATAAAATCCTCACGTCCCAGGCGGCGGAAAAGCTCATCCGGATCTTTGGCCGACACCAGGCGCAGGCTGCCCAGGGAAAGCCCTCCGGGCGGTTCTTCCAGCAGGCGGACAGTAGCAGCCTGTCCGGCAGGATCGTTGTCGAGCAAGAGCACCGCACGACTGCAAAAACGCTGCAATTCTTTTGCCTGCCCGGACGTGAAAGCCGTCCCTCCCAACGCCACCGTATTAGTAAAACCTGCCGCATGCATGGCCAGCGCATCTTTATAGCCTTCGGTAAGGTAGGCGAATCCTTTCCGGCGGATCGCCTCCGAAGCCCGGTGGATGCCGTACAGCATCCGGCTCTTGTCAAACAGGAGGCTGTTGGGACTATTCACATATTTCGGATCGTCGGCGGCAGCCGGAAGGTTTGCGTCAGTCCTCTCCTGCCGGCGTCCGCCGAACCCCGTCAGTTCGCCTTCCGCATTATAGACGGGGAAAACAATACGCCCGCGCAGGTAACGATAGTCATCGGGGACGAAAGCCGTCGCCTGTCCCACCCCGAAGTCGAGCCAGGTACCCGACAGTTCCGTATGCCCCGATGCACAGGGTAGCAGCGAAGCCAGGAAACCGTTGTTCGCACCGATACGCCGTGCCCTTTCACGGGCAGAGGCGGCAACGGTCTCCGGGGAAGGAGCAGGCGGCGTTCCGGATACGGACCCGGGAGAAGCGTCGGAAACGGGTACGGAAGCAGGAGCCGACCGTGATACGGCCGGTCTCTCTTCCTTTCCGCCGAGTTTCGCCACTGCCTCGGCAAAGGAGCAATGCTCCAGTCCCATCACCAGGCCGATCACATCGCCTCCCGCCCCGCAAGCATGGCATTTGAAATACTGTCCGCCCACATGGATGCCGAGCGAAGGATGATGATCGTCATGAAAAGGACAAAGCATCTTATAATTGGCTCCGGAACGATGCAGCGTCCCATAACGCGCCGCCACGACCTCGATCGGATTGGCAGCCTTCAGTTGTTTTATATCATTCATAGGAATCGACACATATTGGGTTTCACTTTTTCTTATACGGATAAATCTGCGTGAGGCTGTCGTTGTAGCGGAAGCGCACTTCGCCGGTAGCGCCGTTGCGGTTTTTGATGACGAAGAGGCGGCCTACACGGTAGTAGGATTCGTGCGTCACGTCATCGTAAAGCTCGTTGTACTGCTCGGGACGGTAGACCATCGCGATGCTGTCGGCTATCTGTTCGATCTCGCCCGAGTTACGCAGGTCGCTCATGACCGGGATATGGCTGGGACGCGTCTCACAGTTACGGTTCAACTGCGCCAGCACCACCGTGACAATATTAAATTCAAGGGAGAGCGACTTCACCTTGCCTACCGCCTCCCCCAGGGCCAGGTCCATCGTGTCTTTCATGCCGGCACGGCCGGAAGTGACATTCAGCAAGTTCAGGTAATCGAGCACCATCATGTCAAGTCCGTACTTGCGTTGCAGCAGTATGCACCGCGCCCGGATCTCTTCGAGGCTGCTACCGCTACAGTAAATGAGGAAGATCGGCAACTTCCGCAACTCCTCCGCCGCCCGGTCGAGACGCCGCCGGTCGTCGTCGTCAAGCAGTTTGAACCGCAACTTGTCCGGCTCCACCCCGCTAAGGGTACAAAGGATACGGCCGACCAGCTGGCGTTCGGTCATCTCGAGGCTGAAAAAGGCCACCTTCTTCCCCTGCCGTGCCGCCGCCAGGGTCATATGGAGCGCCAGTGCCGTCTTCCCCATCGAAGGGCGTCCGGCCAACACGAGCATCTCGCCTTTAAAAAGCCCTCCCAGATGGCGGTCGAACTCATCGACACCGGTACTGACCTGCAACTCCTCGCCTGCCCGGCGGCGTTCCTGTTCCTCGTAAATCTCGCCCAGCACCCGCTGGCTCACTTCAGCCGCCGTACGGGTCGTACCGTGCGTAACAAACTCCTCCTCCAGCTTCTCCAGATCCTTGTGCGTCGCCCCCAGCAACCCCACAACATCGGCATCCGCACGCTGTGCCTCGCCGATACGTACCGTCATTTTCAGGATGGCCTGCCGCAACACCCAGCAACGGATCACCCAGGCGGCATAGGTACGGATAAAACTGGCGTTGCGCACCTTCAGCATCCGGTCGGCGATGAAGCCCAGCCCGTTCAGCCGCGCGGCATGCTCGGGGTCGAGACGCCGCATCTCCCGTTCGATGCTCAGCATGTCGATATCCGCTTCATGCTGGTAAAGCGCCAGCATCGCCCGGTACACCAGGCAGTAATCGGGATGGCTGAACATCTCCGGACGAAGCCGTTCGCCCACTTCGCAGATAGAGGTACTCTGTGCCACGACCGACAAGATAACGGCAAGTTCCATCTCTTCGGAAACCGGTGCCTGACTGTTACCGGATGCAACGCTGATCGCTGAAGGCTGTCCGGCTGTTTGTTTTGTTTCGTTTTTCATATTATTATTATTCAAAGCGTTTATAATTAGGACGTTGGGTAAGAGGTAACGTAGCGGGTGAGGCAGCAGGAGGCGGTTTCGGGCCATCCGTACTTTTCGCAGCCTTCGTCACTACCGGTTCATCGAAATGCAACAGTTGCACCTGCGTAAACCGTCCGAGACGCCTGACACGGATACAACCTTCGTCCGCCAGTTTCGCCAACAGGCGGCTCACCAGCGTTTTCGGCACTTCGGTCTTCTCTTCCAACTGCCGCAGGGTCGTGATCCATTCACCGCGGCGACAGGGGATTTTCTTACGCGAGAGCGTAATGACGCCGTCCACAAAAAAAGCATGCCGCAAGAGGCACAGGTAAACACGCGCCTTCTTCCTCAACACCGGGTCGTCCGAATACAGGTCGTCCAGTAACTCGTTGGGGACACGCAGGAAGCCTTTTCTCTTTTTTTCAGGTATAACACCTTGATTTTCCGTGTTTTTCATATCTTTCAATTTAGTTAAACAAACCCCATTCCGTCCGGGACAATCCGTGGGACAAGAGCGGGACAAAATTCACCCTATATAAATACTTGCTGTTCTGCCACTTACCGGTCTTTCAAAAATACTTGCGGGACAAAGGTGGGACGATCGCCGGTATCTCTCTATATATAATAAATATTATATTATAAATATCTTATAAAGGACTCCGTCCGATTTTCAAAAGATCACAGAGGCAAAGATAGGAAAGTGAAAGATACGGATTTGGGGTATTTTTTCGTAGGTACATATGACATTCGGAGAGAAGCGGCCTGTTTGTTTGACTTTTTATTTACTATTTATGTGATTTACTAGCAGAATAATATCTTCCAAAGATTCTCTCCAATGCCTCCTGCAATATTTTGCCCCCGGAGGTCTCTGTGATCAGCCTGTTTTTAATTGTTTTTAACGCAAACCGTGTCCTGTATCCTGCATAAAGCACGGCAGCCAGTTCGTCGTGCGAGCAATCGAGCATGCCGATCTCGACGGCAGCCCGCATCATATCCAGAAAAAAGTCTTGTTCGACAACGCGGATACGTTGAAAATCGTACACCAGGTTCGAGCATCCGCAGTCGCCCGCCAGCATCTTGCCGTAGGCTTTAAAAAAGAGACGCGTGAACCGTTCCTTGAGTTCATCGCCGGCAGTATCCGGATTGTTTGTGAGGAAATGGGCACATTCTTCGATGAACCTGCGGCTGTCCTCCATTTTTTCCACTTGGCGTTTGAACCGGGCAAACGAGCGGTAATAACCACCGCAAAGATGAGTAATTTGTTCTTCCATGATCGACTAATTTTTAGAAAGCCGCTTTCTCCTCATGCCTTCAAAAAACCAGCCGATAAAAGTATAGGAAGAAATAAGACAATAGCCCTAATTTTGTTGACAATATAGTGACAATGCAGTCATGACAGGCAACCTCCCGCATTTGTCACTATAGAGTCGCCAAAAAGGGCCATTCCATCGAGGATTATGATAAAAAATATGGATACAGTTGCTTGACGACGTTTACTTCCTGGCCTTCAACGAACCAAAATATTACCATTCTTATCAATCAACACCTTTATTTTTTCCTTGCTACCAACATCTACCTTCGGCCATTCCAGGCAGGCATTGCATCCCAATGGCTTCCCGGACTCCGCCTTTGTCTCTGCAAAGACAGCAATCTGCGCCGGAAAATCCGTTGGATTCTCTATTTCAAGCAGAGTACCTTTATCTGTCCGCTCCAATACCCGGGCATTCACATGATCCAGCACCAGTAATTTATCGGTATCCGTTTGTAAATAGATCCCGGGATTCTGCAATATAGACAGCAATGCCACCGTTTCCCAAGCCATATTAGAATCTCCTGCCGATACGTTTCCAATACCTCCGACACCTTCCCAGTCACTTAAATTAACACGTTCCGATACTGATCCGGGGGCCGATCCATGCCCTAAAGGATTGGAGGGAGTAGTGACATATTGAACAACATTGTGGGCAATATCTTTAAGCAGTTCCGCATAACGTTCATCGCCGGTAGCCCGGTAGAGCTTCAACAAAAAATCACCCGAAAGGATATAGATACCCGGAGCACTGTGTTCATTCTGGACACTGGCCCAAACCGAACCGGTCGCTTTCGCACCGATGCGCCCCAGGTCCGACCCAGTCGGAAATTTATAATCGTAGGAAACAACCCAGCTGGAAAACATGGCAGCCGCAAAACGGGCTTTGTCCAGCCATTCTTTCTTACCGGTTATCTCGTACAAGACAGTCAGAGACTCCGCCAACTCGGCAGCCGATTCACTATCCGGACATTGCAGGATCTCGGCCGGACCACCTCCGGTATATCCTTGCATCAGGTCTCTTTCATAATAAAGATTTCCCGCAGCCTCAGCCACTTCCTGATAACGGGGGTCTCCATATTTCCGGGATGCCAAAGCCAACGCAGCAATGTTTATTGCTCCTGCCGTCGAGTTGTTTATATCCATCTCCCCGGTTTCCACATCTACAAACTGCCCGAACTGTCCGTAACGGTTCCAAAGTGTAACCAACCCGTCTGCCGCTTTCCGAAGCATGTTATCCCATTCAGGATCGATCTGCGAACCAAAGCCTTGTTTCTCCAGCAAATCTTCTATTTGCAGACTTTGGTATAAGACCAATCCTGTGCGCCTGATCATGGCTATGGAACGCCGTTCGTTCATTTCATTGAAATTATCACCAAACAACTCACCTTTCTTGAACATTCCATAGAAAAGTCCTGATTTCCCTTGTGCCAGTCGGAGCATATTCAGACTGCTAACGATCCGTGCCACCCGCTGCGGTGTCGGCCGAATCGCCTGCGGAAAAGCATAGACCGGTATTCCGCTCCAACCGGTTTGGATATGACCATAAGGAGAGTCCGAATCCGGTTGGTTACAGATATATTTGTACCGCCCATCATCCAACCATTTTGTCCGGTCGTGATGATCCAGAATAACAGAGGCTGTTTCGCTGAACGGCATCCGGTCGATATACTCGTTCTTGCCGGATAATGCTTTACGCACTTCAAACAACCTATCGAAAAATACATCTAACGAAGACGCATCAAAATTATACACCTTCAATCGCACTGATACGCTATCTCCTTCATTCCAATCGATTGCATGGTCTTCACTATCGACCAGGTTCGTCATGACATACTTCTTTTCCCTCACACCGGGTGCCGCGACGATAAAGGAAGCTGTATGTTCTTCCGGATCTTCCCGGATAGTAAACCCGGAATTGCCTAACCAGGTATCCTGGGTCGTCAGCAATATAAATCCTTTTTGCCGGGAAGGACTGTAAAAGCTTAACATAGGAGTCGTACAATTACTGGTCAGCATCTCTATCCGGGAAGGTTCCGGTTGGACAGACAAACGCGGAACTTGCGTAATAGTCACGGGCATATCCGGTTCCTTCTCTTTCTTATCATAGATATAAGGCGGATAAGGAATGTTCAACGACCGGAACCGGTTGCCGTTATAGACGGCTGCCGGAACAAATACCTGGTTGGATGTATCCCAGTTTTCAAATTTAAATTCGATACCTACTCCGGCATTGGACATATGCCCTTTCTTCAATTGAAAACGATATGTCAACTCAGATACCCCCTCATTACCGCTCGCTTGCTGATCGATATCCGAAGCCCATACGGTAACCTCATCTATCCGTACGATATCTTTTTGAAAAGGATAAGATTCTTCCAACCGATTCCCGTCATACCGGTAAACATAAGGTAAGGCTTCTCCATCCAAAGAGCTCAAGAAAGGCTTCGTCTTGTTTTCAGCGGTACAACCGGATATCAATAATCCCAAAACTGATATTAACCAATGATATTTATGCATGATACTGATTAAAAAAATACAATTATTCCATTACCGGAGGATAAATATCCAACAACTTCTTTCCGCTTTGCAGATACTGTCCTCTTCTTCTGTCATACTCCATCAGAAAAGATTTCCTGACAACTTCGAAGCTAAGCGGCTCCGCTTCGATCTTCAGTTCTTCTTTAGTAAGAAATCCTTCTTCAGCACCGGGAATAACGATAAGATAGCAACCGGCATCGGCAGGAGAACGATCTCCTTTGTCTTCCGGACAATCTTTCCAGGCAACGCCCGGTTCAGTCCGATAGCTCTTCAATATTTCCTGGACATAGTTCTTTCCACTTTGCTTATTATCTTTCCAGCGTATCCGTATCTCTTTGGTTTCCGGCGAAAAGACCATATAACCGTCCTTCACTGTCACCTCGCCAGCATCGGATGTAACCTGATCTATTTGTTTATAGTAAGGGATAGCCATATAGAGATGAGCAGGTTTGAAGTTGGTATAATCACAATTTAAACGGATATCCGCACCCTCTTGTTTGCATGTCATTACAGCATTGATCTTACCAAACTCGGAACGGATATCCCGTATCTCTATTTGCTTTCCGGGTTGTACCCATGAAGGCGACAAACCGGAGAACAGATAGAGTGAACGTTCCTCTTTATTTATACCGGCCTTTCCCCCATATTCCCGTACCAGCATATTCCGGATCAACAAAGCGGTCTTTGCCGCCGCCCAGGCATGAGGAGCCGGAACCGGGTCCGGATCGCGATCAGACCAGGGTTCTACCATATTTTCAAACCCTTCATGTGTGGAACCGTTATGCAGCAATATATGATACATATCCAGAAGCGCTTTCTCCTGATCGTTGATCGCCAGATATTGATTAGCCAGATTGGTCGTCGCATACTGGTGTAGATGCATACCGTTACGGTAAGTCATAATACCTTCTCTATATTTATGAGTACGGATATGATTTAAGGTTCCTTTAACCCGCCTATCATCCGGTTCCAACATTTCAGTCGGATAAACCAGCAGCATATTTTCCCAGTCCTGATCGGTTTGAAATTCCTTGAATCCGCTACGGGCCACTTCACCAATCTGGTATTCATACAGGCCGGTCGGTACGTAACCATCTGCATGAACACTGGTTTCTATCCCTTTCATGATCGCATTGTAATAGGACTTTTCCAGTTCTTTCCATTTCCTACATTCTTCGCCTTTTCCCAAATAGTCAGCTAACGTAATAGCACTGCGTAAACCCAACAGACACCATAGGTTATGGCTTGTGTAATACCCTTTGATCATCTCGGCATCAAAAGGGGTCGAAGGCCGTACCAGTCCGTTAGGTTCTTTGTTATGGTCGTGTTCGATCATCCCGATCGCCTGGCAGACAGGGCCGAAAACTTCTTCAGCTAAAGCCCTATTCTGCGTGTAAAGGAAATGGTTGCAGAGACTGAACAAAACTTGTCCGTGTGAAGTCATAATTTCCTGCGAATGGCTGACACTAGGGTCTACAAACAAGCCCTCTTCATTTATATTCTTGAACATCCAAGGGAAATTCAGTTCTACAAAATCGGTATGACCGGCCACATCATAGATCAGACGCATGTCGATAAAATCATTGAAGAATATGCCATCGTAAGGAAGTCCGCTTCCCTGCCTCCTGGTTCCGTCTTCTTCCATCCGGGTAGCCAGCATCAGATGAACCAAACTGGCTTTGAAAGAATCCTCCACCCGGTCTTCGGGTATCACAAAATATCCTCCACCTTCAATACGCTTTTTCCAATAGTCGATACAAGCCTGGCGGGATTCTGAATAAGGGGCCTGACGCAACTTCGACAAAAATGCCGTTTCACGATTACCGACAGGTACACGAGGAAATTTAAACGTCAGTTGATAGCTTTCTCCCGGATTCAATTCCTGCGAATAACGTGTCAAACCGGTAACCGTATTAACCTGGATACCCAAATCAGCTGCCAAGAAAGAACCTGTGTAAGGTTTATCCTTAGTTGCATACTTTTCCGGCTCTCCTTCAAAAGTATAAAGGAGTTGGTTATCACGAACAAATTCATTCTTATCGAAACGATAATTGAACTGATCGGAGAACTCGGCTTCGCCCATCCGATGATCGAGTCCGGAGGAACGTGTTCCTGCTGTAAATATAGCTTGTTGCTTTTGATCGGATACATTCCTTATTGAAACACGGACGAACTGTACGGAGTTTTTACTATCTTCTCCGGGTAAAGAGGAACCGAACATTTCCATATCATACCGGATGCCGTCTTCCTGCCAGTCGTATTCCACAATAGGGATCCAACCTTCATAAAATGTTTTCTGATAAGCGGCAGTCGGCTTGTTCGAACTGCCGTAAAAGAAGCAGAGTTCGGCATTTCCCGTATAAATAGAACCATCGTAGGTAACCTGCACCGGAGCCGGCGTGAAAGGTACACCTATCACTGTTGTCGATTTAGGATTATAACTCCATTCCCGCTGGGGATCATTTACATTATCGGACAGCATGGTATAAGCAGCAGCTCCGTCAATCGCAGGATTCTGATCGGTCACATGTGCAGTATTGCATGCGGTTAACAAGGAGAATATGAATAATACTATGATCTTGTTCATGGTATATATCGTTTTATTTAGCTTTTAAAATTACCGGTTTTATAAATTTACCGGCTGCATTCACCCGGTACATTTTCCATGTTTTATCATTCAAACGCTCCAGGTGGTATTTATTTTCTTCTTTCTGCATCTCTTCTTTTAAAGAGGCGGGAAACACATTGGCTATACGGGCGTCTTCCCAGGTACGGAATGCCTTGAACAACTCATATTTGCGCGGGCATTTCTCCACTGCGGCTTCACTCAACCCAAGCATATAAGTGGCATCCCAGGCAATAGCTTTCGACTGCAGATTCTCGACAACCTGTACGGTCCATTCCGGATTGAAGTTCTGGATACCGAAGGTACACGGAAAATAGTTACTCCTGAGAGCATAACGAAAATCTTTTCCTTCAATGCCCCATTTATTGGTCACAGGGTTGAACATATGATTTCCTCCGCCGATATTGCAAACACTCATATAATGCCAGTTACCTTCGAAGACACAGGACCCCATTACCCTCAGGTAACCGCCGCCCAACAACTCGAACGAATCGAACATCCTGCGCATAAAACGTTTGAAAGAGTACTGCCCGTGTCCCTGGTAAGTAAAACTTTCATAACCGTCGAAGTCGATATAATTCATTCCACCGTCGATCAGCCATTTAGCATAAAAGTCGGCGTACTCGTCCTGCAAACGGATTCCGGGAATAAAACCGTGGTAGCAGTTTATTTGTAGTTTGACCAATTCTTCCCCGGCCATATGAGATGTCGCCTCGGTTTTGTAAGCGCCTCTCTTTACGCCGGTCAATATGTAAGGTTTACGGGTGGTCACCCCTTTATATGTAATCAGTTCTTTGCCCAGACGCAATACATTCGTACCATTGTCATCCCAACCACCATGCTCGTTCAGATAGCTGGTATCTGCAACACAAATCAATGTATCACGGGCATTGACAGACCGTTCGATCCGTGTACGAAGAACCGTACATAAACCCGGATTCGGAATAGGCTGCACATCACTGCTATGAGGTTGTACAAATTCAGTCAAGGTATGTAACCCGTAAGCAATACCCTCCATATTCAGTTGCCGGGTATATTCGCTGATATCTACCTTTTGTCCGTTCAAAGTCACCTTCTTTCCTGCCCAGCGGTCGGCCGGGTTCACGTAGTACTCGCCCAGTCCTTCATCCTGGATCGCCTTTATCCCCAACTGACTGGCATAAGACAGCAGACTGTCATGCGCTCCCCACCAGGCTATATCGGTACGGAATGAAGCCGGGTCTTTCACCCAAATGCCATCCCGTGTTACATAAGGAAGACCTTCGTTCAATACGATTTGTTCGATGACTTTCAAACCTTTATCGTCCGGACATCCGTAAAAGGCTATCGAAGAGCCGGCATAATCGACCGGGATTGTGTCTACTATCAGATGCCGGGGAGCTTTGATTGCCGGAAAATCATTGAAATGAGGATACAAGATAGTCTGGGGAAGCGAACGGTCGCGTGCATGCAAAGCAATGGAAGTTCCGAACTCTGGCTCCAAAGTCGCCCCATTCCCCAATATGAACCGGTAGTAGTCTTCCGGATGAGAATAGAAAGCAACATCGTTATTACCGTCGCCGCCGATCCGGAAACGCTGTCCTTCCTGCAGGCTGTCCGGTAATGGATATTTCTTCGGATCCGGAGAATGGATAATATAACTACTTTGGTACATATCTCCGTTGCACGGAAGGCCACTGGTCGTATTATCATCCAAAGCCATAATGCCGATCGCAAACTCATCGTCGCGCACTACGGAGATTATCTCTCCAAGTGTCTTAGAAATAGTCGTGTTATAAGGTCCCCAGACTACATTATCCACACCGTTTGCAGGGGATACCGAGAGCAGTTCCATCCTTAGATATTCTTCTTTCCGGTCGATCCTGACCTTAGCCACAGAGCCGTTCGGATATGAAAGTGTCATTTCCGCCTCACTCTCATCATATGAAGCAGCTTCCGGATGAATCAACCGGTCATTCTGATATAGGTTCACGAATGCCGGCATGTATTTTTCAGGAATATACTCTTTACCGGATTTGCTTTTCAGACTTTCTATATATCCTTTGTCATTTACGGACAAAATCATATATTTTGTTGTAAACCGGAACAGTTCCCCGGCTTTCAGTGTAGCCAAACAGGACAACAGGAAAATTATTGACAGATATAATCGTTTCTTTTGCATATAATATATTTGATATAAATAGTTAAACTGATCTTACCGGATTGACGGAATGTCAATCATATATTGTTCATAACCTTGCTTTAGTTTCTCTACACGCCGTCTGTCGAATTCATGCAGGAAGTTCTTCAGTACCAGGTTAAAACTAAGTATCTCTTCTTTATTCTGCTTTTCTGCGGGTAAAAGAAAAGCTTTTCCTTCTTTCAGGATAGCACAACCCTTTTCATCGACTCCTTCGAAAGTAGTGCAGGCACGGTAAGCGGCAAGCAATTCTTCCGAGACGCCACGCATCGGAATATCCTGCCAGTCGATCTGAACAGTCCGGACATCCGGACTCAGCACCAGGCAGCCGTCTTCCACGCACGATTTCCCGGCATCGGTCGTAAACCGTACCAACTTCTTAAAATAAGGAATACGGATACGGATAGTCCCCGGCTGTTGCTGAAAGTTCTTCCGGATAGTAACAGTCGCACCTCCCTCTTTAAAGTCCATTCGGGCAGAAACAGTCCCCATCTCTGTCGGAGCTTCTTGAATAACCAACCGTTTACCCGGCTGTACCCATGCCGGAGAAAGAACAGAAAAGAGATAGAGATTCCGTTCTTCCGGTTCCAGGCCAAACTTGCCGCCATATTCATAGACAAGAAAATTACGAATTGTAAATGCGATCTTGGAAGAAGCCCAGGCATGGGGAGGGGGACAAGAAGGTACCTGACGATCTGTCCAGGGACGCACCAGATTTTCAAAACCTTCATAAGTAGAACCGCAATGAAGCAAAATGTGATAGAAGTCGATCAATGCCTGCTTCGTATTACCGCCGACCATATATTGTTCTATCATATTAGCCGTAATATACTGATGAAGATATAATCCATGCCGATAAGTCATGATGCCTTCAGCATATTCTTTCCGTATATGCTGAAGCGTACCCTTTACCATTGGATCATCCGGTGATAATAATTCCGAAGGATAAGCCAGTAACATATTTTCCCAATCGGCATTAGTCATATATTCATCGAATCCCCGCCGGGCAGCTTTCCCTGTAAGAAAAGGATAAAGTCCTGTAGGAACATACCCATCTGCATGGACGGAGACTTCTATACCTTTCATGATATTCTTCCTGTAGGTCTGTTCCAATGCCGACCAGTCATCCGCATCCTTTTTATTTCCCAGTTCGTTTGCTATGCGGACAGCACTCCTTATTCCCAACAATGCCCATACATTGTTTGTGGTATAATGTCCATCGATCATCTCATTGTCATAAGGGACAGCGGGAGGAAGCAATCCATATTTGTTCTTCGCTATTTCCGTTGCTATAAAGTCCACTGCTTTTTGTAAACTGGGGTAGACCTCTTTCATCGTTGACACATCCCGGGTAAAAAAGAAATAGTTGGCCAGATTATACATAATATGCCCTTGTGCCACGGGAGGAGTACCATTATCATGTTCCAGGGCAATATCGGCATAACGTCCATTGGGTTGTTGATAAGATACAGCATTCAGAATGATCATTTTAGCATAATCATTCAGGCCCATCATCAGGCAAGCCATCAAATGTTCTGGGGAAGAGGTCAGGAAAAAATTCGGATAAGGAAGACCGTCGGTAACAGTTTTCTTACCTTTTATCGTGCGTGTTGCCAGTAACAAATGAACAATAGAGGCTTTCAAGCCATCCTGAAATTGTTTTTCAGGGATTTCGTACCTGATTTTGTTCTCTACTTTCTCTTTCCAATAGGAAATCGTACGATCCCTGTAAAATGAATAATCAGCCTGGTCGATTGCCCGGATCACCGAAATCTGATTGGTATCTACCGGAACTTGTGGCATTTTAAATACTAACTCTTTCTCTTCTCCGCTTTTCATCGAGAAATGGTAACGTGCTAAAGCAACTGCCGTTTCTTCATTAATGTTATAATCACTTCCTGAGAAAGATTTTCGATAAGGGACACCATTAACGGCTTCATTCTTTGCTCCTGCGGGGAAAGTATAAAGTAACTTGCCATCACGCAATACTTTTCCATCCCTAATCCCAAAAACATTATCAGAAGAAAAACCTTTGACAATTCCTTCTCTGTTATCCGGATAACAAGCCCTAACAACGGAAGTAAAGTCAGCATCCTGATTGCCGGAAGAAAAATTCTTCATTTTTATTTTCACGAAATTAAGAACCTCCCCGTCATCAAGGGCAGATGCAAAGGTTTCCAGTTCATATTGTACACCGTTATCTTTCCAATCGTACTGAACAATAGGCATCCAACCTTCATAGAATGTTTTCTGCCGTGCCATAAGGGCTGTATTATTCTTTCCATAAAAAAAGCCCAATTCAGCAAAAGTCGTATAAAGTGAGCCGTCGTAAGTAACCTGAGTTATTCCAGCTTCCTCTGACTGAAACGGCATTCCGATCACAGTAGTCGATTTAGCCATATAGCACCACTGTTTTGACGGATCATCAATACCAGGATCAATAACCTTTTTATAAGGAATAAACTCTTGCGCTTCTATAGTTGCCATTTGCAACAGAAGAAGGATAAAAAATAGGATTATTCTGTTTACTTTCATGATTTTAGATTTAAACATACTGTCATAAAAAACATGTGGATAATCACATTGTACTACCCACATGTCATAATTTTCAAGTCTGATCTATCTAAGATAACAAGTTATTCTGTTACTTCAGAGGATCGAATGTTCCTCCCCACTCATTATTCTGCTCCAACTTGGAATTACGATCCAGGTCATTCTTTTTAATGGGATAGAACCAATGGTTCATACTCAGATTGAACTTATAAACCGATTTATCGCCCTCCGGACATTCTATAAAATCGAAACTAAACATTTTACGTACTTCCGGATCAGACATATCGTTCGTCCAATCGAAAGTTGCGGGATCCACTTCTTTACCGGCTATCAACCAAAGGGCGTTACGATGCTTCAGGTTGTTCAGAATGTCGAAACGTTTCCAGCGACGCAAATCTCCCCAACGTTTACCTTCATAAGCCAATTCAATAAAACGCTCATCTATATATGCTTGCCGGATTTCACTTGTCGCAGAAGCGGTAATGCCATATTTTCCATCTTTATTTTCAATACCGGCACGTTTACGGATATCATACAATACCTGAAGTGCTTCGGCTGTTTTACCAACTTCATTCGCACACTCGCCATAATTCAGCAGAACCTCTGCAAAACGAATTTCAATCCAGTCGACAGCAGCATTTCCTACTAAGGCAACCGTCAATGTTTTATCAAGACCTTTCAATTGATGGAAACAGGTATTAGTAGCCTGTTCGCTATCTCCCAACTGGTCTTTTACCATACTGGCATATTGGAAGCCTTTCGGATCATCCGGGTTTTCCACTTTCTTCCAAGCCGGCCAATAACGTTGCCCACCCGTCAGATCGGGTACAGGGTAAACAGTACCCGGACTGAAAATGG
This sequence comes from Parabacteroides sp. AF14-59, assembly GCF_003479515.1. Taxonomy (NCBI): domain Bacteria; kingdom Pseudomonadati; phylum Bacteroidota; class Bacteroidia; order Bacteroidales; family Tannerellaceae; genus Parabacteroides; species Parabacteroides sp. AF14-59. The sequence goes on from NZ_QUHH01000010.1 coordinate 91,319, forward strand.
TTGCATAGAAACGAGGATCACGATCCAGATAAAACTCATCTACAAATTGAGCATTATAGGCAGGATCGGCAGACAGACGGTCTATATCCAATGTCAGTTTCGTACCATCTTTTTTAGGATAGGCCAAAAGTAAAGGCAGAATAGCCTGATTATTATTCGGATTATCTTTAGTCAGTCGTAACGGACGGATAAGATTCTGATTAAAGGTATGATCCGGATAATAAAACTGGTTAACCATCACTACTTCACAATTACGCTCATCATACCAGATATCTTCGAATTTACCCTGATAAAGACCTTTCCCCTGTGAACGGAGGAATTCCAGTGCTTCCTTATTGGTTTCATAAGCAGCTTGCCAACGTTCCTGATTATTGGAAGGGTTAAACAGCGGACTAGCCCACCACATCATCAGTCTACCTTTATAAGCCATCGCACATCCCTTATCGATACGTCCATAATTTGTTCCGGTCCATGCATCAGGCAACATAGAGATAGCATCATCCAGATCCTTAAAGATTTGGGCCACGCATTCAGATGTGGAATTGCGGGATCTGAATAACGATTCCACATTCGTTACATCCTGGGGTTCAAGAATAAGAGGAACGCCTCCGATCACATTGACCATTCCCCAATAAGCCCATGCTCTCCAGAACAAAGCCTGGCCAACCATTTCCCGTTTTTCTACCTCTGTCAAAACGGAAGGATCGACATTCTCTATTTGCTTCAAAAAGAAGTTTATCTTGTCAATGTTACCGTAGCTTAATCCCTGTCCATTATTATCTACAGATATTTCACCCCGCTGATAATTGGTCATTGATGCATTCCCGTTCATCCCTTCATCGGAATTATTGGCATCACCTAACGGCCATCCGGGTTTCATTCCTCCTTCTATATCAGCCAAAAAAGCACTGATCATTGTTTTATCCGTCCATACATTATCAGGACTAATCGTTCCCGTATTTGTATAATCCAAACTACATCCGTACAGCACCATCGTAAGTAAACCGCACGCTATACTACTTTTTATATTCATAGCTTAAATTGTTTTTTAATTAAAATGAAACATCGATACCAAAGTTAAACGAACGCATAACCGGGAAATCATTTCCCCCACCTAATTCAGGGTCGTAATATTTGAAATGGCTCCAAACAAACAGATTAGTTCCGGTAAAGAACAGACGCACGTTATCGAAAACCTTGTTATAACACATATTTTTCGGGAGATCATAACTCAATGTAAGATATTTCAAACGAACAAAACTAAGGTCCCGCAACCAGAAATTACTGTCGTAATCTCTGTAAGTACTGCTTTGTCCGGAACTTACCTGACGAGGCAACATGGCATCCGGATTTTCAGGAGTCCAGGCATTATCATACCATTCCCCCCACATACGTTGCCATTCATAAGCAGTAGCCACATTTCTGAAATTTTTCTTCTGTCCTAACAAACCGGAAAACATCATATCCAGACTTAATCCTTTCCAGCTGCCACCCAGATTCAATCCGTAAACTATAGGGTAGTTTTTCTCACGAAGCACTACACGGTCCCAGGAGTCGATAGTCCCGTCAGGAACACCATCCGGCCCTGTGATATCCTTATACACCATGTCGCCGACATTCGGCTTCTTCCCATTGATATTATATCCGGGATTAGCAGCCATGTACTCATCCAATTCGGCTTGCGACCGAATGATTTTATCAAAGTCATATCCAATCAGGGTATTCATTGATTTACCTACAGGAATATCAACCCATTGAGCATTTTCTGCATAGTCCTTTTTTATTACTTCATTCCAACCATAAGACATCGTCAAGTTCCCGAAATAAGAGAAATCCCTGCTTTGTCCGCGATACCCAACTGTAACATCTATACCTTGCGCATGAATCTGTCCGTAATTTTCAGCAGGCATACTCAAGCTGAATGAAGTAGGCAACGTATTCTGACGATCTCCTAAAATATCATATGAATTACGGAACCAATAATCGACCGAAGCATTCCAATTATTCAAAAAGCTTATATCTGCTCCAACATTATAACTCAATGCTTTTTCCCATGTTAAATTGGGGTTGACAACACTTCCGTAAGTAATACCTACAGACGGAACCGGAGACGTTCCATAATACACCTTGTTTCCTCCTTTATAAGACTCCTGCCATTGCCATCCTCCAACATTATCATTACCGGTCAAACCTATGGAAGCTCTTAACTTCAAATACTGGACTGCCGATCTGTTAAAGAAGTCTTCTTCCGAAATAACCCATCCGGCAGAACCTGCGGGGAAAAACCCCCAACGCTGATCCGGAGCAAAATTCATAGAACCATCCTGACGAAAAGAAAAATTCAGCAGATATTTGTCGGCATACGAATAGTTAAATTGCCCGATATACGACATACGGCCTGTCGTTGCATCTGTATCTCCGTTGCCCCATGTATCCGACCTCGCGTCACTGGCAGCCCAGAACTGATCGGTCATATATACCGGAAATGTTTCCCTTCCGGCTGTCACACCGGTACTATTAGTTTCTTGCCACTCTGAAACGAGTGCCGCCTGAACACGATGTACCTTATTGAATACATTCTCATAATTCAACTGGAAATTCAATTGCTTGTCTCCTCCCCATTTTGATACTCTCTGAATGTAATCTTTTCCTACCCAGGTCGATTTTCTTGTCCCGATAACTTCTTGTGTACTTACAATACGCCCGTTTGCTCCGTCTTTTTTAACCATTGCCTGGTCATAATTGTGATAAAACTCTTTGTTTGTATTGTGTTTCCAGCTTTGGCTATATGTAACTTTGGCACTCAGTCCTTTCAGGAAAGGAGCTTTATATGTACCACTGATAAGTACTTGAGGTTTCAACTGAGAACCAATATTATATCCACCGGCACCAGTAGTAAATGCGACCAGATTTCCTGTCCAACCTAAATCAATATATTCACCATTTTCTGTTAACATGGGTTCTTCCGGTTTCCATCTTCTTAGTTTCGAATACAATTCTGACGGCCCTTCATAGATCATACTCCCTATTTTATTGTCTGACAATCCAAAGCTGGTAAATACTTCAAAATCTTTTGTAATATCGGCCGTTACATTCATTCTGATATTATATTTATCATGGCTCATCGGACTCAGGAATCCTTCCTGTTTCATATAAGATGCAGCTGCATAATATTTTACCCGATCTCCACCCCCACTTACACTCAGATTATGAGTTTGTGTTGCCGGATTGTGCCACACAGTTTTCAGGTTGTCATATCCATAACCTCCATTGATTGTACGCATATGATCTATTTCTTCCTTCGTCCAGGCAGACGGATCATCTCCAACCATCCGATTATACAACTCTGCCGTCTCTACACCACTGGTTAAGTCCATATTTTTCGTGCGTGTATCGATACTGTATCCGTATGAATAATTGAAAGTCGGTTTACCCCTATTACCTTTCTTGGTAGTAACAATGATAACACCTCCTGCCGAACGTGAGCCGTAAATTGCAGCGGAGGCAGCATCTTTCAACACGGATATATCCTCAATTTCAACAGCACTAAGATTATTAAAATCAGCAGCATCCCGTATTACACCATCAATAACATAGGTAACTACCTGTTCATTCCATGACGAAGCAGTACGAATAGTTATTTTCGGAGTAGAACCCGGAATACCATTGACTGCACCAATATCTACGCCAGCCAATTTACCAGCCAGAAGATTTCCGGTAGCCGTTGTAGGTAATGTCTTCAGGTTATCCGTCACCTTCATATTCGAAATAGCTCCTGTCAAAAGCGATTTTTTCTGCGTGGTATAACCAACAACAACTACTTCATCCAATGTTTGGTTATCTTCATCAAGTATTACAGAAATCATCGTCTTATCACCGATTTTTATTTCTTTCGAAAGATACCCGATATATGAAACTTCAATAACTGCACCTGTCGGTATGTTTATACTAAAGTTTCCGTTCACATCAGAAATTACTCCGTTCGTTGTCCCTTTCTGAATAATATTGGCACCGATAACAGGTTCACCGTTCGTATCCGTTACAGTTCCTTTTAGTAATTTCTTCGGACTGATATCCGCATTCAAAGGGTCAGATTCGGTCAGTACCACCTGCGTTTCTCCTTTTATAGCATACGATACCGATATTTGTTTAGTAACCTGTCCCATTACGGTTTCTATACTCTGATCGTCCGCATCGACAGTGATCGGGATATTCATGCCGGAAAGTCCTTTCTTATAAAAAAAGCGGTATTTGCTCACCTTTTCAATTTGCTTCACCACTTCCGAAGCGGGTTTGTTGTTCATATGTATGGTTATCTGAGCGTGGATCCCTATCAATGGGAAGGTTAACAACAATGTCAGAAAAACCATCTGTTTAAATAAATGCTTCATGTTACTCATTTTTCTTTTAATTAGAAATAAGATGTAGATAAAATAAATGTTTGTAACTTTGTAAGCAGAAGAGTCCTGTTCATAACAGTCGGTCTCCTACATCGACTGTACAAAACTGAGGGATATCTGCTAAAATTGTACATGTGAGGTAGCTCTCTATGAGGGTTACCTCTCTTTTTTGATTCTTTCATTCCTTTCCCATAGGCAATTCGTTAAATTAGACATATTAGTATTTATTTCCGTAGGGTTAACACCCCCTGCTAAGGAGTTCTCCTTTTCAGGAAAACAGTATCTCCTTTATACTCATAGACAACCGGAGTTGTCAGGTTGATAATGTCGATAAAGTTTTCAAGACTGTTGTTACGGATCGTTCCTATGTAACATTCCTTTTTCAACGATTCGTCTTCTATATGGATGGTCGTATTGTACAGGCGGTTCATGATATGAGCGATCTCTTCCAAAGATTCGCCGTCGAAAGAGATTTCATTCTCCCTCCAAAGGGCAATACTGGCCATATTTTCATCCTTATACTGAGTAAAACTCCGGTTCAGCAGATCGACCCGGACCGATTCGTGCGGCTGGAGGATCGCCACATAGTCATCATAGCTGACCCGTACAGAACCCGAAAACAGTGAGGCAATCATCTTATTGTCATTCCTATAAGCATTGATATTGAAGGCCGTACCCAATGCTTCGACCTGCATGCCTTTCGCCTCTACGACAAAGCGTTTCTCCGGATTCTTAGCGACCTCAAAATAAGCTTCCCCTACCAACGCCACGTTACGTTCCTTCATGCCATAATCAGCCGGATAGCTGATCTTCGTATCGGAATTAAGCCATACCTTCGTGCTGTCAGGCAGAGTGACAAAGGCCCGCTGGCCCTTCTCTGCCGATACCGTAAAACTCTGCGCTGCCAGCTGTTTCTGCTTGTGGCTCATATTATAGTTGAGCAGGCTCAAAACGACAATGACGCAAGCAGCCGCTACCTGCGGCCAGATCTTCCAGGAAACGCGCGGACGCAACGGAACGGCCTTCACCTCTTTCTTCTTCTCATCCAGATCCAGATTCAGATTCAACCGGCGATACATACGTTCCTGCACATCACGCGGCATCTCATCCGAACTGTCTTTCCAGGCAGTCTCGAACAACGCAAAGAATTCCTCTTTGGATGCACATTCCCGGAACCATTCCATCAGCTGCCGATTTTCCTCCTCGGTAGTAGTTCCTGCTATCAGACGGTGAAGTAATTCTATTCTCATAATTTAATTCGTATATATATAATAGTCGATTAAGTACTTCAGGTACTTAATCGACCTATGCAATATATTGCATATTTAACTTTAATTCACAAAACACACTGTTATTAACAAGGAAGAAGTCAGGCAAAAGAGCGGCGTTTCACATGGAAAGATAAATGAACAGGAAAGCCACAGCCTTATCTCCCAACACCTTACGAAGTTCCTTCAAGGCATGATAGATATGCACGGCAACCGTACGTTCGGATATAGTCAGTTTTTCTGCTATTTCAGCGTGCGAGAGACTTTCAAAACGGCTCATGATAAATACTTTCCGGCGCATTTCCGGAAATGAAGAGATGACATTGAAGATATATTCCCTCAATGACTCGGCTTCGATCGTTCCTTCGTCCGAATTGGTGATCAAATTACTATCATTGATATCTTCCACCGATTGGTTGTTATGGAATGCCTTTCTCACATAGTTATAGGCCAGGTTACGGGCGATGGTAGCGATATAGGCCTCAAAATTAAGTTCCGGCTGTATCTGTCCGCGCCTCTCCCAAATTGTCAGAAAAAGTTCCTGCACGATATCTTCAGCGGCATCAGAATCATTCAACAGATACAAAACGGTATTGTATACTTTCGGACTATACCGCCAATAAACGGTATTAAAAGCATCCCTATCTCCCTCTTTAAGGCGATACAAAAGTTTACTATCCATATTTATGCTGCTATCCCCCATCATTAAACATAAAATCTTATGTTTCACTATGAAATAATATGTCAAAGATAGCAATTTTATTTATCTTATATAAAAACGGTCCTATCCTCCGGTAACCGTCACATACCGTAAAAGCTCGCAATTCCCATCGATATCCAGTATGCCTTTTTTTAATAATTCGCTTTCCAGCCTCTTAAACGACACCTCTCCCATGTTATGCAATGTTTTCAATTTATCCAGACCTTTGTGTTCTATAACATACTTCATCAAGTCCTCGAGCGTCTCTATATCATTGCCTCTTAACGCATTGACGGTCCTTCTATCCAGCTCGAAAGGGACGGTCAACGGCTTATCCAGTAAGTGCCGCTGGTCCTCTATAGAGATCTTCTCTCCGGAAAACTTTATCCGCAAGGCTAGCGCACTCTCCAATTTCTCTATTCTGGTATTCAACGATATTATCTTTGATTTCAGTACTCTGATTTCTTCTTCTTTCTCTACGCCCTCATCCAGATATTTCCTGACAAATCCGGTCTGAATGCCGATATCCGTCAGGGCATCCTGGAATATGATCTTTACTTTACGCTGTGTAATATTGAGATGTTTTGCCACCTTTCTGATACTTATGTGGGTTGCCAACGCATGAAATACGAATTTCTTTCTCTCGGAGTTAAGCAGATTGCGCATTTCCGTTATGATAAACAGATATTCCGGGGTGAGCTTCTTAAATGATTCGGACAGGAACTCTTTCTCCGTCACATATTTTTTGGGGGATACAGGTTGTGGCTGTGTCTCTGCGCTTTGTTGTTCAGATACGGGAGGTCGTTCAGGCATGGGAGATTGTTTATCAGGCGTTGAAGGGACAACACAAGCTTCCTTCGACGACGTTGCGGCAGGGTCAGGAAGCGGGTTACTTACAAGGCTAAGCTTCGGGTCGTAGGTAAAAAGATGTTTTACATAATCGCGTAATCTAGTTAACAAATTCATCATAATATAAATAGTTTAGTTTAAGTCAAAATATAAAAGAAGAAAGTCAACGCCATGGCTTCTAAAACATTCCCTACAAGGACAAAGGTAACGGATATGATTAAAAAAACAACAGAATAAGCAAGAAAATCAATGTCAAGACTAAAAAACTGCCCTATCCTCACGAACCGAACAGTCATCTACATATTTGAATGAGTCGTATACTTCTTCCAAATATGAATAGTTGGGAGCTTATGGAAAGCTCTAACCCTCTTTTAATGTTTACCAGTCTTATCTCCTTTTTCATTTGTATCTACATTTATGAATCTAAAACCTGTTATTTCTTTCTTACAAAGAAAGGCAGAATATTCCCATACCCCAATATTCATGCCTAGGTAAAAAACATAAACGACTAAGTTTTTTACCTGGCATGCAGGAAAAGAAAAAAGCAAGGCAGATTGTTATTTCCTATATGACAAGCAAGGACTTTATCGTTTTGTCCTTATATTTGTCTCAAATAAACTAAGTTCGATATGGAAAGAGAAACAGAAGAGAAAACCGGAAAGAACGTTCACCAGGGTGCGAACGTCCGCAGATTACGTAATATAATGGGTGTCAAACAAAGCTCATTGGCGGAAAAGCTCGGTACTACGCAGCAAAAGGTTTCACGCATCGAAAGCCAACGGGTGATCGAAAAAGACACATTGCTCCAAATCGCGAATATCCTCCATGTTTCCCCCAAGATCATTGAAGAACTGGATGAGAACCCGCTGTCGATCGTGATTGAGAATAATCATTTTGAAGGGGGAAGCTATAATACAGGAATTGACAACTCAGGTGAAGGGAATTATTATAATACAATCCACCCTCTGGATAAAATCATGGAATTGAACAAACAATCCACCGACCTTTTTGAACGCATGCTGGCTGTTGAAAAGGAAAAGTCCTCCTTGCTGGAACAATTGTTGAAGGAGAAGGGGAAATAAGGCCTGTCTATTATAGCGCATATCTTATCAAAATTGAACCTATTCAGATCGTATTAGGGGACGCAGATGACGCAGAATACGCAGACGCTCGCAGACTTTTTATTTTCTTTAAAACAATATATTATCTGTGTTTATCTGCGCTCGTCTGCGTCATCTGCGTTCCTTAATACAAACCGAATATATATAGCTCAAATATTTCTATAGCTTCTCTATTTCCGCTACCGGCAACCCTGTACATTCGGCAATGTCGGTTGTACTTATGCCCATATGTTTCATGTTAACTGCTGTTTGTCGTAACCTGGTCTTTCCTTCGGCAAGTCCTTCTGCCAGCCCTTCAGCTTTGCCTTTGGCTTCTCCCTCTGCAAGTCCTTCGATCCGACCCTCCCATTTGGCAGTGTCGAGCACATCGTTCTGGATCATGATTACATTCAGATGTTCATCGTATGCATGCCGCTCACTCGTAGACATCGAGTAGTATTTCAGTTTTTCCCGGGCTTCACGAAGACCCGGTGCCGTCGTGTCAGGACGAATCGTTCCGTCTTTCAGATATTCGATCCATTCGTCCAGAGGGGTCATGGCTACTTTATCGAACTCGTTTACACGAATCAGGATATACTCGGGGAAGATATTTGCGGGCAGGCGGGTGATAACGGCATCACGGTCGCGAGTATTGATTCGCAAGCGGTCGCCGGTATGTACACCCGTGAAATGGTTCTGCCCGTGGTAGATATAATCTGTGCCCACGCCGAGGTCGAAATAAAGGATGCTGATGGAGTAGATTTTCTTTATATCCCGATAGCCTTCGCCCAGCGAGATATGCTCGGTGATGGCTTTGGCTACACCGTAAAGGATGCGTTCGAGATAATGCACTTCGCGGGTATTCTGGATTTCGACGATGATGATCTCACCTTTGCTGTTCTTCGCCTTGATGTCGACACGGTTGAACTTGTCACCGGCACTTTCCTGATTGCCTTCGCTTTCAAGAATTTCGAGGATATGGACCTCTTCCCGCAGCATGACGGTCAGGAAACCGTCGAGCACTGCGAAATTGGCCTTCTGACGCAACAAACGTTTGATTGCCCAATCGAAACGGATATACCGGTCCTGCAACTCTTTTCTTTCATTCTCTGCCATGGCTTTCGGATCTAAATTTTTCATAATTAAGTGTTTTATGTGTTATGTAATTCACAAAGATATACATAAATCTCTTATTTAACCTCTCTCCGATCCCCAATATTACCATTCTTATCAATCAACACCTATTCCCTTATACTTTCCTTATTTCCCAATGCCTTAAATTCCACATCGACAGAGGGGGCTTTGGGGGAAGAGAAGTCGCATTGTACCGTCACATTGTTTTTCCCTTTATTCCAAGAGGTCGTTCCAGAAACATCAAAACGCTTACGCGGTTGCCAGAAAGCATCGCAAACATAGACCGACGTGCCATCGCAATACAGCTTATCTCCCGCTTTCAGCAGCTCCTGTATTTGAATCGGAGCGCATCCTTCCACCAGTATTTGCATGTTTGTTATTTGAGCAGATACGTCTTCACCGGCTTTAACCACCGCATAGAATTGCACCGGTTGTTTCTCATACGGATTGTCGAAAGTAAATTTACTTAACAAAGGTTCTCCCGTTTGTACGGAACGATACTTGTGGATATTATCCCCTTTCAAGGTTACTTCATACAGGTTCCAAGCCTTATCGCCCGCCTTTTCCAAATGGAATTCGTTTTTAGGATTCTTCATCTTCTCTCTTTGTGCAGCTGTTAACAAATGGTTGTTGCGCACTTTCTGCCATTCACGGATGGCCTCAAAAAGGCGGCTCTTAAATCCGCTCTGTTCGATGCTTTCGTCTACGCGCAATAAATAGCCGGCATCAAAAGCGGCACTACGTGCCTGGATCCATTCAATATCTTCCGGCCGATAAGTCTGTTCCAATTTAAACCAACCCAACATGCCCGGCATCAGGTTACGTTCGAAATAACGCTGGTTTTCCAAACGGTAATTGACCTGGCTTTCACGCAGATTGTCGTACCAAGGTTCTCCCCAGTTCATGAAAGAATAGATATGCCACCAATAATGGAACGGTGATGAGCCACAAGAGATAATACCTTTCTGATCCAGGTCGTCAAACCATTGTTTCAGGAACCTGGAAGCCCCATATAAACCATGTCCCGTAGGTGACCCACCGTAGTAACCGTCGAAATCCATCAATCCGACTCCCGTTTCATTACACACTTCAGCCAAACGTTTTGCAAAAACATCACTCAAATGAATATCCGGGAAAAGACCGCTATAACAATTATTCAGCAGCTTATCGATCTTTTCACCCGTTTTATGAGCCGTTGGTTTCGTTCCGAACTGTCCGCGAGTGCAATCCAACAATTTATAAGGTTTATCCGATGTCACCTCCCGATACGACACAATCTCTGTCCCAATCTTTGCCGAATGCGTTTCACCCAAATAGGTAAAAAATTCCGGTGATTCAATTTCTATATCCTTATCAGTAGCACTGATCTCTTTTGTTAAAACAGAACTTCCTGAAATGGCCAGGCTATCACTAGGCACGGGAGAGACATACGGGTCGTGCGTAGAAGTAAACATCGTCAGTGTATGTACGCCGATTTCAATGCCACGAGCTTTCGCTTTGTCGGTAAATGCTTTAATTTGCTCTGCTCCCTCCGGAAAACGAGAGGTGTGTAAATCAAAATGTCCCCAGCTTTTGAATAGGTCCCCGATATGAACCAAATTGAAGTTACAAGAATCGGCATAATTCAATGCATTATCCAACAAACGACCCTCATATAACATATAAGCCGGATTCCGGAGTTTCCGTTTTTTGATCCACTCTCCGTTCATCATCGGATGTGGCAATCCTTCCTGCACCTCGATCTTCCCTATGACATCAACCGCTTCCGAAGAGGGTGCGGCAAACAAGGCAATAGAACTTCCTACGAAATCCTGATCCAAAGCCGTCACCGTCTGTCTCCTTCCTATATAATCTATCACTTTTTCTTTTCGCCAATCACGTGCGAAAAATTGAATATCACTACCATACGGACGTGCTACAGCCGCATTCCCCCTGATCATACGTACATATTCGGGCATATCTCCTTCTTCATTCACATTGATGTCGTACGTTTGCTGTCCGATCTTATCTTTCAAATCGTCGGGCACCTCTTGTCCCGGCAGCGGATCGATGTAACAACCGCCTGTAGCATCATCGCCCAGATGAGGTCGTCCTTCTGTCGTGTTGATACCGAGTGCCTGTACTCCAACGGCAAACACGGTATCGCGTACCACTCCCACCGTCTCTCCTATATATTGAGATATATCGGTTGCATAAGGTCCCCAGGCAATAGCTTCAATCTGATCACGATTACTTAACGAAACCAATGACAAACGGATATATCCGTCTTTTATCTCTTTGGAAACGACCGCTTCCGATTGGTTGGCAAAGGTCAGTATCCATTTATCAGCTTCGGTTTTCAAGCCAGTAGGCAGGATATACTCTTCCCCGTCATAGAGGCTCAACACAGGAGAGGAACTCTCTTTTGCCAAGTAGTTCACACCGGTTCGGTTGTCTGCCACTTGACGGATAAACCCTTTTCCATCTACACTGAATGTGGCATACTGAGTCGATAGTTCATCGACATATGATTGATTGCATGCGCATAGCATTAGAAATGCTACTACACAAATACTGCTAATTTTTCCCAATCTCATTGTTTACAGCTTATTTATCGGATTTTCCTATTTATACTCATTTTTCACAAACAAAAATAATGCTTACTGATAAGCCATAAAATAGCAAATAATTGTCTATTCCATGGATTATTATTGTTTCTACTGTAGTCAGTTTTCAGATGAGACAGGGCAAATCTTATATTTGTAATAGTGCGGTTTGTGTTCAAAATGAACTTGGTTGGTTATAGGCGCTTTGTTAACCACCGTCATACTATTTCCATCCTTATCCACCGCTTCTATATCTACACCTAATGCTGAAAATCCAAGTAAAGACAAATTGAAATCAACCTCCTCTAAATCTCTAAGAGGGATAATTTCCCAACCAAACTTTTCTTTCTTCAACATATAAGACCCTTTACCACCAAGTTCTCCCTTTTCTACTTCCCCATACGTATCGATATAAAATAAATGATCGGAATAAACCTTGTCAAGTAATTTACCCGTTGATGAGGCAGGGTTTGTAGAAGAAACAGAAAACAAACGACTTCCAGGCAAAACAGCCAAAGTTCCATATTTAGGCAATGAATAGTCGCAATCATTCTCTTTAACTCCCCACGGCTGATCGGAAAAGTTGGCATAAATCTTTAAACCACTATTATATTCAACCTGAATACAAGGAGATTTTAATAAATCTTTTTTGATTGCATCTGAAGATGATACATAAGATTTGCCATCAAAATACCGGATACTTTTCACCGGAATCATCGAATAGCTATTTTGGAATGGTTGCAAGAAAGCATATCTACGAACCGCATCGAATCCCTCTGACAAAATACCAATATTACCGAAAGCGTAGGCATAAGCAACATAGGCCTCGTTAGATACATTAGACATTCCGTCCATTTCCAACGGATTAATCTTCAATAATTGAAAATCAGGGAATATAGGTAAACTATGATTCATATGTGAATAATTCCCATCTAACAATCCTGCATAGAACCAATGTGTACCACCTTCTGAATAAACAGGACCTTGGTAGGCACGGCGTTCGTTCATCAAAGTCATACCAATATATTCAAATACAGTACGAAATTTTCCTGCTCCAGGAGTACGATAATCGTAATCCACCCGATCCATAGGAGAAATACAAGTCTCTACATCGCAATAAGAGAAGTTGGTCCCAAATGTCTTATGTATTTGTGGAGCCAAAATGGCCTGTTGTTCCCAACCTATAGTTACTTTATTAGCATAGCATCTACACCAAGCAGGCCCCCAACCATAATCTTTGTGGCTAATACGTACCCAATCTTCATTCCACAGAGCATTTACAGGAGCAAAATCCATGTAATTTGAGTAAAAACCAATCCTCCAATCTTGTCCTTGTACAAAACGGACATATTCTTTCAGGCGCTCTATTCCCAGATCAGGATTAGGTATCGTTCGAAACGTATAACTTTCTCCATCGGCACGCCAAAAATCTTCGTGATAGCGAATACTAACTTTTTCTACACCTTTAGAACGTAAATCGGTCACGAACTTTCCTAATTTAGGAAGATCACTTCCACCGTTGATCGCCCACAAACGATCTACCTGATTAGAACGCATTGGAGAAGCCGGGTTATCAATCGTCGGGAATACTTCGTGTACATCAGGTGATACGTTAATGAAAAGACGTTCACGTAAGGGATTACGCTTTTTGTTATTCAACGGATAATATTTTACTCCGCCATTGTAAGTGGCTTTACCCTCTTTGATACCCTGTTCTCCACCATAATACATGGAAGCATTGGTATAATACCAATCAAACATTGTCAAATAGAACAGATTGTCGGCATACAGTATGCTGGGAGCATCAGCCGTATAGGAATCATTGGCAAAAGGGTTATACACCAAGAAAGGGACCCCCACCAATTTACCATCCGACACGTTACCTGTTGTGCCTAAGCAGATCTCTTCCACTTTCCCATCCGCTGCTTTTTCTTCAATCGTCCAAATCAAAGATTTCTGCTTGATCGTATAAGAACAATCAAAGCGTTGGCTCAACCCCTTTCCTACTGCTTTATAACGAATGAACAAAGTATCGTTTTCTAGTCTCTTATCCATAACTATCCACTCTGCTTCTGTTCGTTTTTCAAAAAGGATCTTAGCGTTGGCATTCACCTTTTTCTCTTGTCCGTCACACAAAAGTGTCACGCCGCCTATCGGATAGGCCGGGTCTACTTGATACATCAGCTTAGCATCTTTCCCTTCGTATGAGAAAAGGAATTTCTCGTCTTGTTGCTCCACACGATTACTAAATCCTGTCGTCTTATTCGTCGGTAAGATCGTCTCTTCACGAAGCGGAAAAGGTAATCTCTCCGGGAACGGTTTAAACTTCATCGGCTTCAAAACTTCTTGATATCCATAGATAGGGCCCAAGAAAATATTGTTCTCCACATCCGGTTTTGTGCCATTCCCTTTAAACTCCAATCCGATGAATGTAATCGGTCGGGCAATACTATCATTCAATTTGATATGGTTCAAAAACCAATACTTGTAATTCATATTCCGCCATAACCATTCTTGCATGAACGGAATTGTTATCTCCCGGCCTTTGGCATCCTGGATAACGGCATAATGGGCCATGGCTTCTCCGCTGTTCTCCCATAACCAATGGTTTCCATAATTCCAAAAGTTGATGCAATCCCACTCTTTCTCAAACTTGTACGGTTTGACGAGCTCTACACGAAATCCGGCTTTTGCCTGCTTAGTCTTGTAAACAACTTTTCCACTGTAATCACCTATTACCCGTTGCTCTTTAGTTCGATATAATGTGACTTCGGATTGATTTGCCCGAACCTGCCACTGCGTACAATCATCAAAAGTAAACAGTGGCTCTCTGGCTTCTGTACGCCCTTCCATTTCATAAGGTTTACTCCCGATGCTTTTTTGCTTCGGATCTTGATTCATTCCTCGGATCGCCTCTCCATATTCCAATCCGTTTGTCTCTTGTGCTTTTCCTTGTTGGATATTCAGAGCCAAACACAGCAACACACATGCACGTAATAATTTATGTTTTAACATATTGTCTAATTTATAAGAAACTACCATCAAAAAATTTCAGGATCTATTTAAGCGCAATATCCGATGAAAGAGTTCTCGGATCGACACGCTCACCGGAAGTATTCACTGTATATAGCGTCCACGTATGATCATTGGTACGTTCCAAATGGTACCGGTTCTCTTGAGCTTTCATTTCTTCTTTCAATTCTTTAGAAAAAATGTCGGCACGCCGAGCGTCTTCCCACACACGAAAAGCCTTAAACACGCGCTTTTTATCCAAACATTTTTCAACAGCGTTTTCACTTAAACCAAGCATATAAGTAGCATTCCATGCAACAGCCTTTGATTGTAGATTCTCTATCACTTGTTCATCCCATTCCGGTTGGAAATTTTGGATACCGAAAGTGGGACAAATGAAATTATTAACATTACCGTTCCTTTCATCTTTCCCCTGAATTCCGAAAGAATTGGTTACAGGGTTAAACATATTGTTTCCGCCACCAATATTTCCATTCCCCATATATAGCCAATTACCATACATGATACCAGATCCCATCACACGAAGTTCATTTCCGCCATATGTATGAAACTTCTCAAACAAATTCCGATAGAATCGTTTCATAGAATAATAGCCATGTCCTTGATACATGAAACTTTCCTGCCCATCATAATCGACATAATCCATGCCACCGTCAACCAATAACCGCGCATAATAATCGGCATAATCGTCTTGAAGATTCATATCCGGAACAAAACCATTATAACAGTTCATCTGTAATTTTGCCAACACCTCACCCGCTTTATGTGTTTGAGCCACTGTGTTGTAAGCACCACGCTTCACTCCTTTCAATGTATAAGGTTGGGTTGTTGTAACTCCTTCGTAAGTAAGTAATTCTTTTCCTAATTTCAAAACATTGAGTTTATTGCAATGCCAAGTTCCCCATTCATTTAACCAACTTGTATCAGCCACACAAATATCCGTTTGAGAAGCATTCAAATCGTGAGTGATCGTTGTTTTCAGTACCACACATAAGCTATCATTAGGAATGGGACTGACATCACTGCAATGTGGTTGCAAAAATTCACACAACGTATGTAACCCATAAGCGATTCCAGCCTCGTTCGTCATTTTTGTAAACTCAGCGATAGAAATTTGTTTTCCACCATAAGAAATCATCTTATCCGCCCATCGATTTGCCGGGTTAACATAATACTCTCCCAAACCTTCATCCTGTACAGCGCGTACTCCCAGCTGAGTTGCATAAGAGATCAAACTATCATGCCGTCCCCACCATGCTAAATCGGCACAAGCAGCTTTCGGATCACGAACCCATTTCCCTTGCTGAGTAATATAAGGTAACCCTTCCTCCAAAACGACTTTTTCATAAAGTTTTAACGTATGTTCTTTAGGACAAACAAAAAATGCAACCGATGATCCTAAAACATCCTCATCTACAGCCTCCACCTGATGATGCTTAGGTACATTCACATTTTCAAAACCTGGTATAAGTGTAAAAAATATATCACGGGTAGCACGGCGATCACGCGAACTCATTACAATGTAAGAACCATATTCCGGTATATACTCTGCCCCATTTCCTTTATTGAAAAAGAAATGACCTTCTTTCCGATTCGTAAAAGCAACATCGCTAATGCCATCTCCACCTATACGCAATCGCTGCCCCTCATATAATGAATCCGGCAAAGGGTATTTGATCGGATCTGATGTATGTACTCTGTAATACATTTGGTGCATATCTCCATCTGTAGGAAGACCGGTATTCGTATTGTCATTGCAGGCTACCATACCGATCGTACAACGTTCATTACTGACCACTCCCAACAAATCTCCAATATATTCACGTATCGTGGTATAATAAGGTCCCCACACTACATGATCCGTTTTACCACGATTAGTCAGTGATATAAGTTTAAACGTCAAGTACTCTTCTTTTTCTCCTACTTCTATAATAGCTTCAGCTCCATTTATATATGTCAACATCAACTTTTCGTCGATTTGTCGAGCCGAAACAGGCAAAATTACCTGATCGTTACCGGCATAAAGAGCCAATAAAGGAGAACTTTTCTTATCAGATAAATATTCTATATTATCGACTTTACTGTAGATACTCGTTAAGAATCCTGTAGAATCCATCTTTAATACTGCATAATCCGTTTCAAAGCAAATATTCATCTCTGCCTGATTGCACGAAAAGAATAGTGAAGATATAACTACCCACACCCATTTTAATAAGATATTTTTCATTTGTCTCATATAAGATTTGAACAGGTTCGAAAAAGCAGAGTAAAAGATCTTTAAAACAAATATCTTCTACTCCGCTATAAAAATAAATGAGTTTTCAGTATTACTTCAATGGATCAAATGAGCCACCCCATTCGTTGTTTTGTTGTGACATATCATTGTCGAAGTTTGCTCCTATAGTCTTGTCCCCAATGGCACCAAACCAATGCTTGGTGGAGATATTAAACGTGGAAACTTCAACTTGCTTCACATTAGGCACGAAATCAATATGGAAAAATTTCTGCGTTTCAGCATCTTCCAACGTACGTGTCCAGTCGAATTTTCCAGCTTCTTCCTCATCCCCGTTAAATACCACATACAGGTTGTTGTAATGTTTCTGGGCATTGATGTTGCCGAAATTCATCCAACGGCGGAGGTCGCCATAACGGAAGTTCTCTTGAGACAACTCAGCTGCACGTTCGTTGTATAATAAACGACGAACCCCTTCGATCGTGTTATACACATCCAACCCATACCCGATAGCGCCCGCACCTTTATCGATACCTGCACGTTTACGGATTGCAGCTACATAACCCAACGCTTCATTTATATGACCTGCTTCGGCAGCACATTCGGCAAGGTTCAGGTAAACTTCACCCAAGCGTAAACTGATAGCATTATTTTCACCTTTATATGAATCTGCATTATTCAATCCCGGAGTAATGGCTTTTAACGGGAAGAATGATCCATAATGGGTAGTTCCGGCATTACGCTCAAGCTGTATGTTGGACATCGCTTTATAGAACGTTTCTGTCTTCACATACGAAGTCCAGAAATACTGCCCGGCAGGAATTTCCAACGACGGGAACTCGCAACCTGGAACTGAATAAGAGTCGTAGAAACGTGGATCCATTCCGTTCACCAATTTGTCAAGAATTTCTGCATTGTAAGTAGCATCCGTAGAAAGGCGGTTTACATCCAGTTTCTGGCTCTTATACTCTTCGTTTTCGTAGATAGCTATAGAAGAGCCATCCTTCAACGGGAATGAAAGAAGTTGAGGTGTTTGCGGCACTTGACGGCATGCCCATCCATGGGTAATATCTTCAGGAAGATATTGGTTCATGTCATAATACGAATCTGGATATTTGTAATGTCTATAGATCAAGGCTTCCGTATTAGGCTTCCCTTTTGTCAACCAAATATCGCCAAATTTATCCATCAATTTATAGCCATTCTTTTCAGCATATTCAAGAGCTGCCTTATTAGTTTGATAGGCAGCTTCCCAACGCCCCTTGTCGTTGGAGCGATTGAATAACTTACTAGCATACCACATTTGTACGCGTCCTTTGAAAGCCATGGCAGCACATTTGTCAATACGCCCATAGTTAACACCCGACCAACGGTCTGGCAAACCTTGGATGGCATCATCCAAGTCTTTCACAATTTGTGCCATACAATCAGAAGTAGAACTTCGCTTCACCATCAATGAAGACAGATCGTTCACATCCTGCGATTTGAGAATCAGAGGAACACCACCCAAGTCCTTTACATAAGACCAATACCGGTAAGCCCGCCAAAACTTGGCTTGTGCCACCACTGCATCTTTATCCTCAAGAGCCATGACACTTTCCGGTACTGTCTCCAACTGCTCAAGCAGGTAGTTAATCTTGTCAATAATTGTATAATTAAAATCGACCCCATAGCTGGAAGCTGAAATGTTTACCCCACGTAACCACTCGCTCATGCTATCGTTTGAATCCGTTGTAAGGTCCGTGTCGGTATCAGACGTAGAAGACCATCCCGGCACTATGCCGCTATAGATATCGGTCAGATATGCTTGGATCATTGTTTCATTCTGCCACACATTATCCGGATTAATCGCTGATTTGTTTTCGTAATCTAATTGGCAAGAAGACAACGCCAATACGCATACCGACAAAGTCAGGAATTTACGTCCACTTTTCTTTATTATATTTAAGTTGTTCATAGAATTTATGTTTAAAAATTAACACTTATACCACCACCCAGAGTTCTCATCACAGGGTAACCAACACCGCTCCATCCTGGGTTCAATTCCGGATCCCAGTGACCGAATCCAGAGATGTAGAATAAGTTCGTACCTGTTGCAAACACCTTGATACTAGAGATTGCGTTACCTAGAGGCTGGGCAAAATTAAACGTGTAACCGATATTTAAATTGGAAAGACGGATATAGTTCGCCTTCTTCCAGAAAAAATCAACATCTGTCCAACCATATGAACGATAGTCGCGCGGAGCCAACATAGGCAGGTTTGCATTGGGGTTTTCCGGAGTCCAAGAATTTTCAATCCATTCCATGTTCCACATCTGGTTGTCATGATAATCTCCTATTACACCAAAGTTTTTATGATTATGGAATTTACCGGTGAAAGTAGCTTCTACAGAAAGTCCCTTCCAAGTGGCACCCAAATTCAAGCCCATATAAACCGGGTTATTGTTGTTGTATAGGATATCTTTATCATACTTGTTGATAACACCGTCTTTCACACCATCAGGACCACTCTTATCAATATAGACGAACGAACCGGGACGAAGATCTACACCACCACCTGAAGGCATGACATAATTAGGATTTTCCTTTTTGAAAGCATCTACTTCCGCTTGCGAACGGAGGATACGTCCTTCATAGGCAGCAATATAACTACGGTCTTTACCTACGGGGATTTCCCAATCCAACAAACCGGCAGCATAATCCTGAACCTTTACATTGTTCCATCCGTATGACAAGTTCAAACCGGCATGCCAATTGACATTACCTGTCTTATCTTCCCATCCCACACTGAAATCAAAACCTTGTCCGTTGATCACACCGTAGTTCTCAGCCGGCATCGTCTTGGAGAAAGTGGTCGGTAATGAATTTTGGCGGTTACCAAGGATATCAAACGTATGCTTGTGCCAATATTCAACAGCACCGTGCAGATGATCCAGGAAGCGGTAATCTACACCGACGTTGATACCGGTAGATTTTTCCCAAGTCAGGAACTCATTCACCAAACTTCCATACTGCAAACCGTTATTCAAAGCAGCGTTTTCGCCAAGCATGTAGTTACCGCCACTCTTATAACTGGTCTGCCATTGCCATCCACCGACAGCGTCGTTACCTGTTAAAGCGATAGATCCGCGCAATTTCAAGAAGTCGAGCCATTCAACATCTTTCAAGAAGCTTTCTTCAGAAGCGACCCATGCAGCCGATACAGCGGGGAACACACCCCAACGTTCGCTAGGTGCAAAGTTCATGGAGCCGTCATAACGAACAGAGAGGTTCAAGATATATTTGTTGGCATAATCGTAACCGCCGATAAATACCCAAGAAGCACGTCCACCGTCTGTATCAGGACCACCATTGGAGAACTGTTTATCGGCAGAAGAACCGGCTGCCCAGAACTGATCGGTCTGGTACAACGGGAACTGGTCGCGTCTACCATATACATAATAGTGATTGTAGTTCGAAGCCTCATATACGGCAGCCGCATTCACATGATGATCTCCCCAACGTTTATCGTAATTAACCTGGAAGTTCAACTGTTGGTAAGTCCACCAATTGCCCGAAGCAGAAACACCGGCACCTTCATTGCTGACATAATAATTAGTCAAATTGTTTACATCGATGATATGGTTGTTTTCACCTGATTTTATTGGATAATAAAACCTTTGCAGCTCAGTGTAGTCTTTACTACGCGATGAGTTCCAACTTCCCAAATAAGAAGCCTTTACGCTCATTCCTTCTATCCATGGCAATTTATAAGTCAAGCTGACGTTGGCTTCGGGTCGTATCCAGCTATTTTTTCTGTAACCGGAAGCACCTTCAGCAGCCGCAGCCGGGTTACCATATGCCCATCCGTCGCCAATCCACTTACCGTCAGGCGAACGTGAAGGCATATATTCAAATGATACACGTGCTTTCGTGTAAGTTGCATCTGTACCTTCTGTTGGAGAAGAAGCATAGTTTGTATTCGTATTAGCAACAGAAGCGTACAATTGCAAATCGTCGGTTATGTTAGCCGTCACATTCAAACGTATATTCAACTTATTGTAGTCGGTTGACTCCATGAAACCACTCTGTGTATAGTAATTAGCAGCCCCAAAGAATTTGATTCTTTCCGAACCGCCGCTGACGCTTAATGCATGATTCATCACGTAAGGTGTATGCCATGTATCATCAAGCATGTTAAACCCTTGCCCAGGAAGGTTTTTGGCCCATTCCAACTCTTCATCACTCCAACCTGAACCTTGGGGAGCAGTCAAGCCGAAGTTTTTGTATGCCTGATTAATAGCCCTACCTTGCTGATAAAGATTCGTCAAAGCTACTTCTTGCGTAGCAAAATCGGCAGAGAAGTTGGCTGTATAGTTAACCGATATCTTCCCTGAGACTCCGGAACGTGTCGTAACCAAAATAACCCCCGCATCCGAACGTGCTCCATAAACAGCAGCCGAAGCGGCATCCTTCAACACGCTTACCGATTCAATTTCATTCGGACTTAAATTATTGAACGTTTCCGCATCACGTACAACCCCGTCAATTACAAACAACATCGGTGAGGAATTCCACGTCGTACCGGTACGTACTCCTACACTGGCCTGTTCGCCCGGCTTACCGGAAGGAACGGAGATATGCACACCTGCCATTTTACCGACCAGCGACTGTGCGGCACTGTTTGTCGGAATCTGTGCCAACGATTCTGTGAATTTGGTAGTTTCAACAGATCCAGCCAATAGCCCTTTCTTCTGGGAGGTATAGCCCACTACGACCACCTCTTCCAAAGCCTGGGTGTCTTCTTTCAGAATAATCGAAAATTTATTTTTTTTACTTACAGATATTCTTTGGGTTATATAACCAATATAAGAGATTTCAATTGTTGCATTGTCGGGCACTTCCAAGGTAAACTTTCCGTCCATATCCGTAGTTGTTCCTGTACTTGTTCCCGGAATGGACACGTTCGCACCGATAATAGGTTCGTCATTATTATCAAGCACGACTCCTGTTATCGTTTTAAGTTTCTGGTTCACACCCGGTAATTCAGACTTATCAGCTTTATATAATACAATATGCTTGTCACTGATCGTATACCGAATATTCTCACCTTTGAATATTTCATCCAGAATATCTGTTACCAGCTTATTCTTTACATTCACAGATACTTTACGGTTTACATTCACCTGATTTAAGTTGTAAGTAAAATAGAATGAACTTTCTTGCTCTATCATCGACAAAACATCCTGTACTGTCGTATTCTCCATATTCAATGATAGCTTAGCCGATTGCGAGTAAGTGACACTCGCCGTGATTTGCATTGTACCCAATAATAAAAACAATAAGATACACCTCATAATAAATAGACATTTCCGGAGCCATGACGATTTATGCGTACCGCATGGCATACACTTCTTAATAAAATTCATACATTTGTAAATGATTAGTTAGTAATAAATTTAGGTTGTCTCTAATGCGTTACTCGCTTAATCCGAACCGGGGATGTTTGCAGCATCTTCGGTTCTTCATTTTTATAACATCCATGTCTTCTTCATAAGCATTCTCATTTTATAGGTTTATAAATCTGTATATGATTCCCCTGAATTTCATAATCCAGTTTGCGGGTATCTTTCAATAAAGTAAGTATCTGATTTATTTTAGCTGTTTCCTTGAAACGGCAAGTAAATAATTCCGTATTGAGTTCCTGATCTTTCACTGTAATATGAACATTGAAACGACGTTCCAGATCAACTACAATATCGATCAGTTGTTTATTAATATAAGCCGCTTCGCCCACCGTCCACGATTTGACTAAAGAGGTGTTGACCGTTTTATTGACTATCAGGCCGTCATCTTTAGAATAGGTAACCTGCTCATTCGGTCTTAGAGTTACTTTATGTTCATTGTCATTTGTAGCGACTTCCACTTTTCCTTCTGCCAACGTTATGGAAGACGGTTCTTCATTGTATGCTCTCACATTAAACTTCGTGCCCAATACTTTTACCTGGAGTAAATCAGCATGTACGATAAACGGCGCTTTTTCATTATGTGCGACTTCAAAAAAACCCTCGCCTTCAAGCTTAACATCCCGCATCTTTGATGAAAACTGAGCAGGATAGGTAAATTTACTATGAGAATTCAGCCAGACTTTTGTACCATCGGATAAGGTTAAAGAAGTCCTTTGACCATTAGGGACTTCAATCGTATTCATGGAAGAGGGCTGTTCCTGCAATAAAAAATAAAGATTAGTACTTAATAATCCGATCAGCACAATTGCTGCAGCATATTTCATCCATGAAATATAAACAGGACGTCTCCGGCTTATTTCCACTTTTACTTCCTTTTCCTGCAATCCAGACATAAAACGTGCATAGGCCCTTTCGACCTCTTGTTTGTCGGAAAAACGTAGCTGGTCTTTCAAACTCCAGATACGCTCCATCTCAAACAGCCAATCAGCATTTGCCTGATCAGAAGCAATCCATTGATCGACCACCTTTATTTCTTCCGAAGTACATCGGTGGATTAAAAATCGTATTAGTATTTCTTCATTCATAGATCTTTCTTATCGTTTATATAAAGAAGACAACTGGGGCATCGGAAACTACGTAGTCAAAAATGAAAAAAGTTCATATTAATTTATAATCTGGCAAAAAGCTATATATAGTATCAGTAAATCTTTTAAATCTTCCCGCAGGAAAAGTACCGCATTACGGACATGAACTGCGACTGTACGTGGTGATATTCCAAGTTTATCTGCAATTTCTTTGTGGGGTAAATCTTCATAGTAGCATAAACGGAACACTTCTGCCGCTTTAGGTGACAATTTTTTCACGGAAGCTTCGATCTGTTCACGAATATCCCAATCAATCACTTGTTTCAATACATCATTTGTATCGGTCCGGTCATTCAAAAAAGCAATACGTGCTTCGGCTATTCGTATTTTAGCATTATACTCTTCTATAACCTTTTGGTGTTTCAGATAATTCAAACAACGGTTCTGAAGGGATTTAAAGAGATAGGATTGTACGCTATTTACATCAATTTGTTGTTTTTGTTCCCAATAGAATATAAAGATATCCTGCACCAGATCTTTCGCTGCCTGTTCATCCACAAAACGACAAGCCAACGACAGCAGCTTCGGATAAAAGTGAACAAAGAATCTTTTAAAAGCTTCCTGATCCCCTTCCTGTATTCCATGTATATCAATAGGCCCCAAGTTGTAATAGTTTTAATTAACAATAATATCTATCAGTGGTAATACCAAGTTCTTGAGGAACTACGTCCTTATTTTGCGATAAAACGTTTAAAATCAAGAGTGTAAACAAAACTACACAATTATCTTCAAATATTCATTTTTAAATATTATTTCTCTGTTTATAACAGCTCAATGGATTTGTCCTATTAAATTAACTATTTATAGTATAAATAGATTATATTTGCGGTGGGAGAAATATATTAGTTCCTCAAGAACTTCATACCAATACCTAAAACGGGGGAAATAACCGGAATCCTTTAATTTATATAGCCTGGAGAAACAGGCATAAAAAATGAGATACAAAGACTATAACAAAAATAGCTTTGCACCTCATTTTTTATGTGAATGGGATATTATTCTATATCCTTACTTATTCGGTCAGTTCATTGAAATATCGGATGCACTCTTTTATATCCGGCACGGAATTTTCCCAGTTGTATTCATATTCTATAGAAAAAACACCCTTAAAATGTTGCCGTTTCAGTTCCTGCAACATTCCTTTTACATCGAGGATACCGGTTCCCCAAATGACGTCATGCTGTTCTGCCTCTCCCGCCTGTTTGGGGGCAATATCCTTAAAATGCAGGGAGATGATACGGCCTTCCAGTTTTTTCAGGCAATCCAACTGGTTCAAACCTTCCCGGCGCCAGTGTCCGACATCGGCACAGGAGCCGATCATTTTACTACGTCCGCCGATTGCTTTCAGCAGATTATCCGGGGTCCAGTAATCGGATGGTTTGGGATGATTGTGGACGGATATTTTTATGCCATACTGCTTGACCAGCTTCTCTACCAGGTCCCAGTCATCCAGAGCCGGTTCGCACGTGATGAACTCCATGCCCATCCCTTTGGCAAACCGGAACATCTTTTCCCAGTCTTCCGGCTTTTCCGCCACATATACCCCCGTAGCGATGATCTGTATGCCTTTGGAGGCAGCCAGTTCTTTCAGTTCTTTCTGCGTCCGGGCATCCAGGTTAAAATCGAAAACCTTCTCACCCCATTTTCCTCCCAGCTTATGGCCCGGATATACTTCTATATACTTCACACCCAGCTCCCGGGTCTTATCCAACGCCTCCGTCAAGGGAAAGAGATGGAAGGTATAAGATTGGATCGCTATCCTCCAATCCCGTTTTCCGGTCTTTGCCTGTTCCCCGGCAGATAAAAAACACGTAAAGAACAGGCAGCAAACGATCGGCAACAGTATTTTATTCAGTCGTTTCATCTTATTACACTTTATCGGTTATTAAGGCATATCAGGTAAAGAGAATCCGTTCTCATACGTATGTTTGATCCATTCGGCAGCCATTTCAGCCGCATTGAAATCGGCATAACGGCGGTCGAAGCGCGGATCTCCGTCGATCACTTTGAAATCGTCTGTCGTCACGATCTTTATCTTGTCGTTCGGCGAGATATTGGTGAAACGCATATTCTCGCCATCCCATTGCAATTCACGATGCAACCCGTACAAGCCGGAGAGGCGCACGGCCAATACACCCATCACGACCATTTCATTGAACGGACCGGAGAACTGGAAATTAGACGAGGCTTCCGTCCTGTTCGCAGCCGATTCCTTACAAGCGCGAATCCAGTCCTGTTCATGTGCATTCGTATTCCATATATCGCCATTGCCGCCTTTGATACGGGGTATGGTAGGTTTGGGCTGGTTGAAATTTTCCATGGCAGAGAAGGGTAACAAAGTCGGATTCATGCCGTAACAACCGGTCATGATCTTGCCTTTCGTACCGATAAAGATGATACCGCCGTTCTCATCACCCATCATTTCGCCGTCCTTCAATTCTTCCGGACGGGGAGGAACCAGGCCGCCATCATACCAATAGACCTTTACCTCCGGCATTTTCACGTTCCCTTTCGGGGGACGGGCCGGGAAAGTATAAGTCACCACCTGGGCATGAGGAGGAGAATACAGGTTGCTAAGGGTGGAGCTTCCGATTACACTCGTAGGATATTTCAGGTCCAAGGCCCAATAGAGCGGGTCCATGATATGACAGGCCATATCGCCCAGGGCTCCGGTTCCAAAATCCCACCAGCCGCGCCAGTTCCAGGGAGTGTAAACCGGATTGTACGGACGTTTCCGGGCAGGACCGATAAACAGGTCCCAGTCCAGCGTCTTCGGACATTTCACGGCCGTTTTCGGTTCCTGCAGGCCCTGCGGCCAGATAGGACGGTCGGTCCAGCAATGCACCTCATATACATCTCCTATTATACCGGATTGTATCCATTCGGCTATCTGGCGGCACCAGTCAAACGAATTGCCCTGGTTACCCATTTGAGTCGCCACCTTATACTTCTTTGCCAGGCGGGTCAACAGGCGGGATTCGTAAACAGAGTGGGTAAGCGGTTTCTGGGTATAACAATGTTTCCCCAACGTCATCGCATGGGCTGTCACCCCTGCATGGGTATGGTCGGGAGTAGCCACCATCACGGCGTCGATCGAATCGCCCATCTCATCGAACATCACCCTCCAGTCCTTAAACTTACGGGCATTCGGGTAATCATTAAACGTCTTCCCGGCATACTGCCAGTCGATGTCGCAAAGGGCCACGATATTCTCCGTATTCATGTTCGCCAGATTGCGGCGTCCCATTCCACCGACCCCGATCCCTGCAATATTCAGTTTATCACTCGGAGCGGTAAATCCGAAATTACGCCCCAATACATGCCCGGGAACGATGGTAAGACCGGCGGCGGCAAAGGCCCCGGTCTTTAGGAAAGTTCTTCTTGAAATGTTTGTCATGATACTTTGGTATTTATTTATTTTTAGCATCCCACCACATACGGGTCGTCGTCTTGTCTTCTCCGATACGGGATACTACAGCATTATAATTATCTTCGTTCACAATGACCTCCTGTGCGGGATAAGTGATACGACGGACAGATCCGCGCCAGTCACGTTCGCCGGCCTTCACCACGTAGCCGGGTTCGGGAGCAACGAACGGCTCCAGGTCCGGTATATTCAAACGGCGATAGTCGTTCCAGGCTTCCCAGCCATTATCCGGGAAGTTCGCCAGGTATTTCTGGGTAATGATCTTCTCCAGCTGGGAGTCGTGGGAAGCTCCTTTATGGTCGAAAAGAACCGTCGTACCGTAGGCATTCGGCATTGTCGATTGCATATACTTTCCGACAGTTTCACCGGAGATTCCTGCATCAGTCATAGAGGCTTTGATACCTTCTTCGTAGAATTCTTTCGCACTACCTCCCATATTCCAGCCACGGAGCGCCCCCTCCGCACGCAGGAAACAGATTTCCGAATAATACATCAGTATCTGGTCGCGATTGAACTGGATCGTAAAAGGTACTCCCGGAGTTTTCGTATCGCTCACATAATAGACACCGATACGGGAGTTATTCGTACGTGCATTCTCAGGAAGTTCCCGCTCCGCTACCGGAAGGCCGGAAGGAACACCTTTCCATCGTCCCCGGAAATCTTCCGCCGCCCCGTTATATTCATTGGTAACATTGAAATATACCGGCCCACGCGGATCGATGTATTCAGGAACGCTGATATAACCATTCCCTTCCGGGAAAGGAACGCCGCCCAGTCCCGTCAGCAGTTTCTCCATCGAATAACTCATCGTCTGCCGTTTTCCGTTGAACAGATGGGCATTGGCATAATAAAAGCGGCCGTCAAAGATGTAACTCTGGCAACGGTATATCTTTACATTATCGCTGTTAGATGCTAACAACGCACCAGCCTTCACCGCTGCTTCGGCTTCTTCCTGTGCTTTCGCCGGGTCGACTTCGGTCAGACGCATGGCGAGACGCAACCGCAGGCTATTGGCGAAACTCTTCCAGCGGGAGATATCCCCGCTAAAGATCAGGTCGCCTTTACCCGGATCAGCCGCCTGCGTATCCAATGCGAGGGAGGCTTCGGTCAGTTCGTTAAACATATCATAGTAAATATCTTTCTGGGGGTCGTACGGGGCAGCCAATCCGGAACCGTCGGCAGCCTGGAAGTAAGGGATATCTCCCCACAGGTCGGTCGCCCTGTGGAAGAGCCAGACTTTCCAGATACGTGCGATCTGGACAGTATTCACCAATTTGGGATCATCCGAATAGTTCTTAATTATTTCATTCAGGGCATCGATCCATTGCCAGTGCATATCCCAGAAATCCTGTGTCCAGCTTTCTACCGGTACACAGTTGTTCGAGGCATACTTATCATTGGCAAAATACTGGGCGAAATTGTCTACATACAGATTATGTATACGCTGATACATATCCACGTCCAATGTCCCTTTGATCATCGTAGGAGTCAGCAGGAAGGTAGGATCTACCGTTTCCGGCGTCGGGTCATTCGGGTTAAGATTGATACTGTCGAAACTCTCACACGAGGTTAAAGCCGTTCCGCAAAGGGCTAAACCAAACAAATATGATTTTATATGTATATTCATATCAGATACTATTAAAGGTCAAACAATCGTTCAGAAAGAGACATTCAGGTTAAAACCGAAACTACGCATGGAAGGCAACGAAGCATATTCAATGCCCTGCCCGTTCCCCGTACTGTAGGATGATTCGGGATCGTATCCCGGAATATTGTTCTTGATCAGCCACAGGTTACGTCCGACAAAACTCAGTTTCAGATTCGTGAAAGGAGTTTTCGCCAGTATTTTATTAGGGAACATATAACCGACGGTCAACTCACGCAAGCGCAGATTCGTACCGTCGTAAACAAACTCTTCACCTGCACGGGATACACGGTCCCAATACGCCTGCGGATTGGCAGCAACGGTATTCTGCTTCCCGTCGGCAGTCACTCCGTCCACAACGATACCACCGGTTCCGGCATACCATTCATCACGTCCCTGCAAGGAAAGCTCCGTCGTTCCGTACTGCGAACCGCGAGCCAGGGAATTGACGAATATATCCCCGCCATAACGCATATCCAACATAAAGCTGAAAGATAAATTCTTATAGGTAAACGAGTTTATCATACTACCCGTCCATTTGGGCATATAGTTGCCGATTTGCGTATTCATATCGCTTTCCAGCAACGGCAAACCGTTTTCATCGATGATCTTGCGGCCTTGTTCATCCCGCTGGTAAGCCCGTCCGTACAGATCTCCGTACGTGCTGCCTTCCGTAGCGACGATGTTCACGAAGTCGGTACTAGCCAGGATAAAACGTCTGGAATCAGGATGCAACTCTTTGATCTTGTTCGTATTCTTCGAGTAATTGACAGATACGTTCCATTCAAAATCTTTCGTCCGCACAGGCGTTCCGTTCAGAACGATCTCTATACCGGTATTCTGGATATTCCCGGCATTGATCATCCGGGAGCTTTTACCCGTCGTCGAAGAGATCGGCAAAGCCAGAATCTGGTTGGTTGCATTTTTCTTATACCAGGTAAGGTCCAACCCCAACCGGTTATTAAAGAAACGGATATCGAAACCGGCTTCCGTCGATTTGATCAATTCCGGCTTCAGGTCTGCCAGAGGGATCGTACTGGCGGTCGATGCCCCTTTTATATCATCGATAACAGTGTAAATACCATAAGTAGTCAGCAGGCGGTAAGGATCGGTATCGTTACCTACTTCCGCATACGAAGCTCTCAGCTTTGCCAGGGACAGCCATTCCGGTACATTCACTTCATAAGAACGGAGCATATCCGAAACCACCCAACCCAGTCCGACCGACGGATAGAAGAACGAACGGTTCTTGTAAGGCAAAGTAGACGACCAGTCGTTGCGGGCAGTCACATCCAGGAAAATCCAGTTCTTATAGCTCAACTGGGCAAAACCGTACAGGGAGTTCACCGATTTCTTACTGATATAATGGCTCGGTGTCGGCGTTTCCCCGTTGCTGATCGCAAAGAAATCGGGTATCGCCAGCAGGCCTGTAGACATGGCGTATGAATTATTCTGCTGGAACATCAGGTTACCGCCGACGCTCAGACTACCGGAGAAGCCGGAGTCCCACCAATTGTCTTTGGTGGCCGTTATCAAAGCATCTGTATTCCGTTCCCGGAAATCGCTTGTGTTCAGGCCATAATCGCCTTTGCCGTTGTATTTTCCATACGGGGTGCCGGAAGCATGGCGCCAATCTCCTTTTTCCCAATACATATCTTCCCCATGACGCAATTTAATAGTCAGCCAGGATGTCGGTGTATATTGCAAAGCCAGGAAACCGATGAAACGGTCGCGCTGATTGTTATTCTTATTAAAGCCGGTCGTATAATAAGGATTCAGGACATAGTTCGCCTCGTCGGTCGTCCAGCGTTTCACGACACCATCCTCGTTCACACCACCTGCCATATCCAAATAATGCACATTCCGGGGCATCATCAGGTAATTCGCCATGATGTTTTCAGGACTGCCTGTCAACTGCGGGCGGTTCCATCCCCGTTGTTTCACGTAGTTGATCTTGGCATCCAGGGAAAGCTTTTTACTCAGATTGACCGTAGTACGGAGATTCATCATGTATTTATCCTGATAATTGGTCGGGATCACTCCGTCCATACGCTGGTATGACAATGTTCCGCGGAAAGAAATTTTTTCGTTCACGGCATTTGCCTCCAATGTATTCGTTGTCGTTACGCCGGTTCCCAGAAAGTCGGTAATGTCATTATCATAAGCCGAATAGGGACGTTCCTGACCTGTCCAGTCTTTCAACATCTGGCCTTCCATCTTTGCTCCCCAGCTATAATTACTGTTCGCATCGAACGTGCCATTCGTACCCTGACCATACAGATTCTGCATCTTGGGTTTGACCAGCGGGTTCTCCATCATAACATTCGAATTCCAGGTAATACCCAGGCCCTTCACTTTTGAACCTTTCTTGGTCGTAATCATCAGGACACCGTTACCGGCACGGGCACCGTACAAAGCTGCTGCCGCCGCTCCTTTGAGGACGGAAATCGATTCGATATCGTCGGGGTTGATGTCCGACAAACCGTTTCCTCCGTCGCTGCCGCCCCATTGATCGATACCGGATGTCCCGCTATTAAAGTTATTAACGGGAACACCGTCCACAACGACCAGCGGTTCATTGTTTCCGGCAATAGAGTTATTTCCGCGGATGATTATGCGGCTGGAACCTCCTTCGCCATTACCGCTCCGGCTGATCTGTACACCGGCAAGCTTGCCGCTCAAACTGTTCAGCACATTACTTTCGCGGGCTTCGGTCAGGGATCCTCCTTTCACCTCCTGCACGGAATATCCCAATGCTTTCGTTTCGCGTTTAATACCCAGGGCCGTTACGACTACTTCTCCCAAATCCTCCGTGGCAGGATGCAGGATGATCGTCAGGGAACGTTTGTCGCCTACCTGAATCTCCTGTGAGATGTATCCGATATAGGAAACGACCAACAAGGCATTCGCCTGCGGTATTTTCAGACTGAAACGTCCTTCCATATCGGTGATCACGCCATTATTGGTTCCTTTCACCAGAATATTGGCACCGATGACCGGTTCGCCGACATCATCTTTTACCACGCCGGTAATATCGATCGTCTGCTGTACCGATAAAAAAGAGGATTCTTTGGCTTCTTTTCTTTTTACAAGGATCTGGCGGTTATCGATCTTATAGGTCAGATCCGTTCCTTTAAACAGTTCGTCGAGTATAACCGTGATGGGCTGGTTATGAAGGTTCACATCGACTACCTTACGCGAATCGATTACATTATCCAGATATACAAAAACAAATTCACTGTTCTTTTCTATATAATTGAAAACCTCCTTAATAGGTTTATTATTCATCTGCAAAGTCAAAATAGTCGACTGTGCATAGGTATCTGCAGCCAATACGCTACTTATACTCAGGTTAATTAAAAAGCAGAAAAAGAAAACACTTTTAGGTATTTTGGTAAGTGTTTTTATCAAGGCATGTTCTTTTTTCATACATTTGTAATGATTTTTCGTTAAACAATAAATAGTTGAAAGCTAACGTTTAATTGGAAACCAGACCGGATAATATTCCCAGTATTATCCGGTTATTCCATCAATTCAGACTCACTCCATAAGCAGTACGATTTAAAAGGTTAATAATCTCG
This sequence comes from Parabacteroides sp. AF14-59, assembly GCF_003479515.1. NCBI lineage: Bacteria > Pseudomonadati > Bacteroidota > Bacteroidia > Bacteroidales > Tannerellaceae > Parabacteroides > Parabacteroides sp. AF14-59. The sequence goes on from NZ_QUHH01000010.1 coordinate 123,867, forward strand.
ATTTATATTTTATCACTCGATCACTTCTACAGTAATGATGTGATCTGTTTTATTAAATGTTACCGGGGCAAAACCTGCAACCAGGCCGAGGACCTCTTCCAGGCTATCCCTCAGATCCAATTTTCCGCTCACATAATAAGGCTGGCCCTTTTTATGTTCATATCTGATCTCCTGCCCGTAATAGCGGGACAAGCGTTTGAATACGGAGTCCAACGGTTCTTTGTTGAATATCATCAATCCTTCGGTCCAGCAAACATATTCCGAGGCATCCACCTTCCGCGTACTTGTCACCGATCCTTCCATGCTGAACAACTCGTCAGGCGATAAAGTCACTTTCTGCCGGGCTTTGGTCTCGACTTCTACCTTTCCGGAAACCAGTACTACCGACGATTCTTTATCCTCCTGATAAGCACAGACCCCGAAGGATGTTCCTAATACCTGCACGCTCATGCCTTCCGTCTTCACATAGAATGGGCGGTTTACGTCACGTTTCACTTCCAGGTATACTTCTCCGTCTACATATATCTCCCGCTTTTCCCTGGCAAATACTGCCGGATACGTGACTTTGGTTCCCGAATTCACATAAATATGCGTTCCGTCGGCAAAATAGATATGGGTCCGTTTCCCTTTAGGGACAATGATCTGGTTATAGACGGCAGGCTGATTCTTGTCGAAAACGACATTCTGGTCTACAGTCTGTGAATTAACAACGACCGTCCCGTCATTCTTATATTTCAGGCTGGCATTATCATCGACGTCCATTTGCTTTTCGCCGGTGGTGACAAGTAATATCTTATCACCTGCCTCCTGCGGTGTTTGGAAAGTTTGAGCCAGTTCTTCGATAGGTCTTTCATCTGCCGTTACCATATATAATCTGAAAGAGACGCCAGCGACTGCGAACAGGACTACTGCTGCAGCAACAGCATAAAGGACCTTGCGCCGTAAGGTACGCCGCTCCGTCATTTCAATACGTTCGGTGATCGCATGCCAACTTTCCTGCTCCCCTTCGCTATATTTTTCTTCTTCGTATTGCCGATAGAGAGGAAGCTGTTTACGGGCCATTTTTCCAAACTGTATCTTCTGTTCTTTACCTGTAGCAGATTTCATCCTTATTGATCTTTATTTATACCAAGAACACCTCCCATTCAAAATAGTACTCAACTTTTTGAAGAAAAAGACGAATCGGATAAGATTTTAACATTTACAAGCTAATTTTCCTTCCTAAAGAGAGAGATAAAAGTCACGAAGTTTGACCAACGTCCGGGAGATCAGGTTTTTGGATGACTGGTAATTAATACCCAGCACCTCCCCTATTTCCTCATAGGACAGATCGCGGATAAAACGGAGATAGATAGCCTCTTTCTGGCGTGAGGAGAGTTGCTCTATGGCTTTCTGAAGTTTCTTTTTCTGCATCCATTCTTCATCATTATCAGTGAAACGATCCATAAATTCCTCATCGACAGCCAGATCGAAAAGAAATTCCTCGATCGTCTCCATCCGCATGGAATTGGACAGTTCTTTGAACAGACGATGTTTAAGCGCACAAATAAGGTAAATGTTGATGTTGAGGGTCGGACTGAGGTTTTTCCGATTTGTGTGCAGCTTCACGAACAGGTCCTGAATGCAGTCCCTGACCAGTTCCGGATCATCACAGAGCTTTATGCCATAAGCCAGCAACAACCGGTATTGTTTTTGGTAAATATGAGCAAATGCCTTTTTGTCTCCTTTCAGGAAAAGGTCCCACAATTCAGTATCGGATAACAAAGAATAAGGCATATTTCAATTGCTAAAGATGTAATGTGCCACCAAAAATATCCATTTATTTTTATTTGAACTAAACATTTAAGCAGTTTTCTATGAAATATAAATTATGCCACCAAAAGGGAGAGAAAATAAAGAGGTCCGAGACATAAGTCTCAGACCTCTTCACTCTGTTGTCCCACGAGGACTCGAACCTCGTCAGACAGAACCAAAAACTGTAGTGCTACCATTACACCATGGGACAATCCGGCGCTTTATCTAAAGCGATGCAAAGGTAAGAATAAAATCTTACCCTGCAAGCGTTTTTCTTATTTTTCTTACTTTGCGATCAGCAGGTAATAGTTCTTTTTACCTCTCTGAACCAACAGATATTTTTCATCCAACAGGGAAGAACAGTCGATAACCGTTTCTGCATCAGCCAGTTTTTCCTTATTCAGACTGATACCGCCACTCTGTACCAATTTACGCATCTCACCTTTAGACGCAAAAACGGCAGCCTTTTCAGTAAGCAAGTCGATTGCCTTTACACCGGCACTCAACTCATCACGGCTGATCTCAAACTGCGGAACGCCATCGAATACAGCCAGCAACGTATCTTCGTCAAGCTTCTTCAATGCTTCGGAAGTTGAATTGCCGAACAGAATATTGGAAGCTTCAACAGCTGCTTCGTAATCTTCCAGAGAATGAACCATCACAGTGATTTCTTTTGCCAGACGTTTCTGCAAAGGACGAAGATGAGCGGCAGCAGCCTGTTCTTCTTCCAGGGCAGCGATCTCTTCTTTGCTCAAGTCTGTGAAGATTTTGATATATCTTGCTGCATCGGCATCACTTACATTCAACCAGAACTGGTAAAATTTATAAGGAGAAGTGTAACGACGGTCCAACCATACGTTACCCGATTCAGTCTTACCGAACTTACCACCGTCGGCTTTCGTGATCAACGGACAGGTAAGGGCAAATGCTTCACCACCCGTTTTACGGCGGATCAGTTCCGTTCCGGTAGTGATGTTACCCCATTGGTCGGAACCACCCATCTGCAAGCGGCAACCTTCGTTCTGATACAGGAACAAAAAGTCGTACCCCTGCAATAACTGATAAGAAAATTCAGTGAAAGACATCCCTACACTCGATTCGGAGCTAAGACGCTTCTTTACCGAGTCTTTCGACATCATATAGTTTACAGTCAAATGCTTACCGATATCACGGATAAAGTTCAGGAAGGAATAATCCTTCATCCAGTCGTAGTTGTTCACCAACTTGGCTGCGTTAGGAGCATCCGAATCGAAATCCAGGAACTTAGCCAACTGTTTCTTTATACTGTCCTGATTGTGACGAAGTGTTACTTCATCCAGCAGATTACGTTCTGCCGACTTCATTGAAGGGTCTCCGATCATACCGGTGGCACCACCGACCAGAGCGATAGGACGGTGTCCGGCACGCTGCAAATGCTTCAGCATCATTACACTAACAAGGTGTCCGATATGTAATGAATCGGCCGTCGGGTCAATGCCTACGTACGCAGAAGTCATTTCTTTCTGTAACTGCTCTTCTGTTCCGGGCATCATATCATGAATCATGCCCCTCCATCTTAATTCTTCAACAAAATTCATCGTTTTAATTATTCATTATTATATAGTTAATGCGGGCAAAGATACGACTTTATGCGGATACACAAATTATAAAGTGAACATAAACGCAACATAAAAAGAACATTCATTTAACCAGAAACAAGCGACGTATTGTTTGTTCTACTTGCCTACTTAATTCTTCAACAGACACTTGGAGAGTAAAAGCAATACGTTGATAAATAGTCTGTATAGGGTAAGACGATTCATCTGTTTCCATCAACAGATGATCAGGCCATGCTTTTCGTAAAGCCGATTCCTGAAAATGTTCCCCAAAAGACAGATAAAAACCCTGTTTCAACAATTGTTCTGCCAAGTCACCTTTCTTCCGGAAACCATGAATAATCCAAGGCATCGAGGGATTGTGCTTTTTACGAATTACGATCAATTCATCCCATGCCTTGACACAATGGATTATCAGAGGTTTTTTCAATTCTTCAGAAATAAGAATCTGCTCTTCAAACAACTTAACCTGTAGATCGAACGATGCAGACACCTGTTTATCCAAACCGGCTTCTCCAATCATTATAACCTGCCTCTTACAGGCTAAGTCCCGAAAACGGGCTAGCTGATCTTCTATCTTATCTGCCTGTATATACCACGGATGAATACCACAAGATAAAGGTTGCCCGAAAGGTAGATCAGAAATTGTCTTCTCCTTTACAACCACATTATAACAGGTAACCACATTTTCCACTACAGCCGTTTGTTCCGCATGGGTATGTATATCATAATACTGCATATATAAAGTCTGTCTTCTTTAATTGTTCCATGATAAAAAACAAATATAATGAACTACTAGGATAAACATAATTGTTTATACATGTATTTTTTATATATTGCATTTACTAATGATTAAAACACCACTATTATGAAACATTTCTACTATTCAATATACTGGGGAGACAATGGATGTGTAAACGCTTTGTCTAGAATTGGAATCTTACGAGTTGTTTTCAAATAAAAACGGAATATGTCAAAATTCATATTAACATTAACTTTTCTATTCTACTTACAATATAGTTCCGCTCAAAGTTTCCGGGCGGAACACATTTTTCTTGTTCCAGAAAAGGAAAATTGTATGCCTGATGATACACTGTTAGTCAGAGGCCAACTACTTGCTGCAAACACACAGGATTTCTTTCCATACAGTCGATATATCTATCTGGAATGCATCAACCAGAACGATTCTCTCTTGCTCAGACAAAAAGTAACGTGTGATGAAAAAGGTTATTTTTATACTTTCATCCCAACACAAATAGAATGGAATACTAATATCTGTTACCTACGGGCATATACCCGACTTATGCAAAACTATTCAACAGAAAGCTTTGCGATCGCCCCATTTTTATTGGGAACAACACAGCCGCAAAAAAAAGAGCCTACCAGCGAAATACATAGCCGTTTTTTTCCAGAAGGAGGCAAATTCGTGAACGGATTCCAACAAAACGTAGTATTTCAGCTAACAGATGATGACGGTTTCTCAGTCTCCAATACCCAGACTACCCTTTTGGATGAAAAAAACGATACAATAATACATCATATTCCTGTTTCTGAAAATGGGTTAGGAAAGTTCACTTTCCAACCGGAAACAGATAAACAATATCGGTTACAGACAGAATATGACGGACGTTTCTTTTCTTTCCCTCTGAAAATAAATCCCGAAGAAGCCACTTTACAAGCTATTATAAATAGAAACCGTTTGTCATGCCGTATCCTATCAAACGAAAAAGGGAGTCATTTCCGGCTATTCCTGTATCATGCCAATAAAGGACTACAAGAAATACCCTTTCATGCCGAAGAGAAGATAGCTGCTGTCAACTTATCCGATTATTCGACAGGAATACTCGCCCTTTTTTTGACAGACAGCGAATTAAATTTGTTAAGTGAACGTATTTTATGGCAAGAAGGCTTGGATGAAAAACAAACTACATTCAACTGCTTATTACCACAAACAGCTGTATCCCCACAAGATACCCTGAAATTTCAACTGGATACCCCACAGAATAGTTCCGTTTTCGTTCGGATAGCCCGACAACATGACTTACTTGCTACACAAGCCTACCCAACTTTATGGTTTAGCGGAAACATCACATCACCAATTCGTTTCCCATTTATAAATAGTCTACAGACAGAAGACCTGAATACGGAGTTAAGTCATTGGTTATATACAACCCGCTTTGTTCTTTTTGCACCTGAAACCATATTAAAAGAAGGAATGGTTTACAAATATCCTATCGAAGACGGACTTTTCCTATCAGGGAAAGCCAGAAAAGACAAAGACAAGCCTTTCGGTCCCGGACTAATTGATGTACAAAACACAAAAGATCTTTCTTTTTATTCCGGCGAAATTGATCAAGAGGGGAACTTCGTTGTTCCGGTCGACAATTACCCGAACGGAACCGGATTTCTGTTGACCGGAAAAAACAATAAAGGGAAAAAAGCAAACTGCTCGTTTACCTTGTTAGAAGAAACATATCCGGAAGTCACAATATCGAACCCACTATTCCCTAGAACCAGACTACAAACAGATATTATACTGGGTGATACCAGCATCCGATACAGTATCGATGAAAATAAACAACGTGTTTATCATATCGACAATGTAACCGTACAAACTCATAAAAAAGTTGACTTCCGGGAAATGAACCGGAATCCCAATAATTTTATCGGCGAAGAGACCTTGTCTAAACGCTCTGGTCAAAGTATACGTTCTTTATTGAACCGATTCACAAAAATAAGTTTGATAATGAGCAAGGGAAGCGGCACCGGCGAGATTGGATTATTACAGAAAGCGGCTGCATACCAGGAATCCAAAGAAAGAGAGAAGATGGAAAGAGACTACAACGAACTGACTATCGTTTGGAAATCGGCAAAATACAGTTCCCTAGGCGGAGAAAATACACCGCTGAATATTGTCGTGAATGGCGAACCAGTTTTCGGAAACATCGAACATATACTGCAATGGAATGCCGGAGACATCAAATCTATCGAACTGATCGAACCAAAAGACTCACGCTGCGTGATTTACAACACTCCTAACGGGGCAATTGCTATCGAAACATTAAAAGAACCCCGAATATATGAAAACGATCCACTAGGTGAAATGGTTTATCCTTTCGGACTCACTATCACAGATAAACAACCAGCCAAACATATCAAAGCACCGTCGCAACCGGGAAAATACCGCCTGCTTATCGACGTGATAACAGATGATAAGAGAATCATCTCTTTCAACAAAGAATTTGAAGTAAAGTAAAGGATAGGGATCGGTTCAGGGAACCGGGTCATACCCGCTCCCACCCCAGGGATGGCATCGGAGCAGCCGTTTGACAGCAAGGTAAAGTCCTTTGACGGGACCATATTTTTTCAGGGCTTGCACAGCATATTCGGAACAGGTAGGTGTATACCTGCATGAAGCCGGTGTCATAGGAGAAATACAATATTTATAGAAATAGACCGGCAACAGGAGAAGTGCAGTAAAGAATTTCTTCATTATTCTTTTTCACGCAAGATCCGGATCGCTTTCGTCATCGCCTTTTCCATATCGGTGAAGGGATGTATTTCCTTATCCAGATAGAGGAAAGCAATCAGCATGCGTTGATTTTTTTCTGTCAACGGATCGATCAGATCGTATTTACGTACCCGATAAGCTTCACGTACCTGACGTTTGATCAGGTTCCGTTTTACGGCACGTTTGAATTTCTTTTTGGGGACACTGATCAGGATAGAGACGGGAACAGACATCTCTTCCTCCAGCGGTAAATAAACGACCCGCAGTGGAAACGCTACAAACGATTGTCCTTTTTCAAATAACAGGTCAATGTAACGTTTCCACGACAGGCGTTCTTCTTTTGAAAGGGTATACCTTCTATTTTCCATTCTTTTTGTTTCCGCCCAACTCTTTCTTCAGATACAAATCCAAAGCAGCCGTCATTGAAGGAGCTTCAGGTGTTGGCGCTTCCACGTCTAATCGCAAACCGGCATCCTTTACAGCTTTTGCTGTCGTAGGGCCGAAACAACCGATCTTTATATCTTCCTGCTTAAAATTCGGGAAGTTTTTCAACAAAGAAGAAATACCTGAAGGGCTGAAAAATACCAACATATCGTAATCGAACTCCTCATCTTTAGCAAATTCGTTACTTACCGTTCTATACATCACGGCCTTTGTATAGTTGATCTTCTTCGCTTCAAGCAAACTTAACAAATCATCTTTATGCACGTCAGAAACCGGCACCAGATATTTTTCTTTTGCATGTTTTGCAATAACAGTCACCAGATCTTCAGGCTTTCCGGTCTGACCGAAAAAGATTTTACGCTTCCTGTATACAATATACTTCTGAAGGTAAACTGCAATAGCTTCCGTCATACAGAAATACTTCATTGTTTCCGGAATAGTGACACGTAGTTCTTCACATAAATGGAAAAAGTGGTCGATAGCTGTACGGGCGGTAAAGATTACTGCCGTATAGTCCAGAATAGAAATTCTCTGCTGTCTAAACTCTTTGGAAGAAAGAGCTTCTACTTTGATAAAAGGACGGAAGTCGATCTCGACCCCATATTTCTCTGCAATGTCGAAATACGGTGACTTCTCGGATGCAGGCTTCGGTTGTGATACCAGCAACTTTTTGATGTTCAATGCCATAGAGTACTCGTCTCAATAAAGTTATACAAAAAAATCATACCTTCATACAAAAATATAAGGGGTAAGATTTCTTGGGTGCAAAGGTACAAACTAATATATAAAAAACCGACATTATTCTTGTGAAATATACGTATTGTCTTATAAATTATTACAAAACGACACAAAAAATAGAAAATACAAAACATTATTACGGGAGCCAATGTTTTACTTCCCACGAACATCAACCACACTACCGGAATATATAACAAAATGCCCCATGCTCCCATAATGGCGTTATAATTTTTTTTCCAGAACTTGTACTTATCGGGCGCTGCAAACACAAATCCCAACAGATAGTAACTCAGTTGTTTGAACTGATAGAACAAGAACAGCACACCAAAAAGGACGGCAATAGCCAACAAGACCTCTTTCTCCCCCTGCAAACCGACCATTCCCCGTGTCCGGCCTATCGAAAACAAAGCGATACTACAAAGAAACAATGCCTGAAAAGTCATAAAATTGCGAAAGAAAGATCCGCTCTTCCCTATCGTTTCGTCAAACAGGTTCTGCCGCTCCTTCAAGTATATCACATCTTTCATCATCTTTATAAAATGCTGAAAATTAGATCGGAATATTATGGCAAAGGCAATAAGCAAGGATAGCAGCAGCGTGAAGATGACATCATCTATCAGCTGTCCGTCCCACAAACGAATGCCTACATATCCTTCAAACAAATCCATGTATTTTTTATTTCGTGCAAAGGTAGGGATAAAAACATTATCTTTGTATCATGTACTCTCAATAACAAAATTTCCAGTTATGAAAACGAAATATTTATTCCTTATATGCACTTTATGCACCCTGGCGCTCTTTACCGTAAGCTGTAGTGACTCCGATTCTTCGGCAGTCGAATTATCGGCATCGGCATTCGACGAAGTCAGCAGCGAGGGTGTCTCTCTGACGGTGGATATCATCTGTAATTCTTCCTGGACGGCAGAAAGTTCGGCTAGCTGGTGCAGCATCTCCCAGACCGAAGGAACAGGAAATCAGACCCTCAGCCTTTCTGTCGGGGCCAACCTGAATGACAAACCGAGAAGGGCGACGATCATCGTGACATCCCACCGGACACAGAAAACCGTCACCGTCACACAAAACGCGGGTAACGGCGATATAGACGGATATGCTTACGAATTGCCTGTTTACTTCCACGTCCTGTACAATAACAGTGCACAGAATGTTCCGCAAAGCAGGATAGAGACGATCCTGACTGCCGTCAACAAGCTCTATCAGTATAATAATATGAATCTCACATTCAAAATAGCTGAAATAGAACCAATTTCATCCGCCACAGCTTCCATCAGTTGTGAAGAATTTATGTACAGTGAAAAAGGGACCGACCATTACAAGCTAATGAAAGATCCTAACTCATATATCAATGTATTCCTTTATGCTTTCGAGGAGGATGATGTACTAGGTGTCTCACATTTACCGCTGACAACGCAACAAAATTATCTGGAAGGACTGACACTGACAGACTATTCAAATATCCAGGCGTCACAACTTTCGAACATTTACTGTGTATCCATCAACACGAACTATATAAATGCAGGAGTTAGCCAATACAGTCCGAACGATCCGATTATTACCCTCGCACATGAGCTGGGGCACTATCTGGGCCTGCATCATCCTTTTGCTGAAGACGAGAACGGTGCAGCGGCCAATGAGTGCAAGGATACGGACTATTGCGAAGATACACCTTCCTACAACAAAGTCGAATACGATGCGTGGCTGGGAGGACTACCCGCAGGTAATTATGATCTCGAATATTTGTCGCAGCGGAGCAACTGCCAGGGAGAGGAGTTCATTTCCGACAATCTGATGGATTACGCATACAGTCTCACGAACAAATTTACGGAAGACCAGTACACAAGAGTACGCCATGTCTTAAATTACAGCCCCCTCATCCCGGGACCAAAAATCCAGACAAAGGCTGGCACTCGTACATCTTCGGAAGAGACGTTGCAAATACCTTTCCGCACGATACAATAACAGGAAGTGGTACTGCTAAAATAAAATGGAGATGTGTCAAAAGTCCGTAATAAAGAACGCAGAATACGCAGACAGAGCGCAGAGTCTCGCAGACTATATGATTATTAATATATAAATCTGCGAGACTCTGTGAATTCTGCGTCATCTGCGGTCGCTAATCGCTTTCTGACACATCGCCATTCATGTATAAAAGGTTTTTATTATAAGGCTTCTTTTATAATTTCACCGACTGTCGGATGCGGGAATACGATCGATTTCAGTTCCTCGGCCGTCATTTCTTTTTCAATGGCGATGCCTGCGATAACAACCAGTTCGGAAGCCGGATTACCTAACAGATGCGCTCCTATCACCGTCTCGTCTTCCGAGAGGATCAGTTTACAAACGCCGTTACCCTGTTCGTTCTCCGCCACAAAACGGCCGGAAAAAGCCATCGGCAGCTTCTTCACGATATAAGGGATTCCTTCCGCCTGCAATTCTTCCTCCGTCTTGCCTACACCGGCTATTTCCGGATTGGTATAGACCACACCCGGAATTGCTTTATAGCTCATACCGGCCCCAGACTTACCTAAAATATGTTTAACCGCTACTTCCGCCTCACTGACTGCCGTATGGGCCAGCAGAGAGAACGCAGTGATATCCCCGCAGGCATAGACATTCGGAAGAGATGTCTGCATATATTGGTTTACTTTTATGCCGTTACGGAAAGGCTCCGGAGATAAAGTCTCCAGTCCGAATCCTTTCGTCACCGGACGACGCCCCACGCTCAAAAGCACTTTTTCGCCCTCGATCACGAAGCTCTCCCCATCTTTCTCTACGGTCACTTCACCTCCGTGAACGGCTGTCACCTTATGCCCCAGATAAAACCGAATGCCTCTCTTGGCGTATTCAGCCTGAAGCATTTCAGAAAGCTCCTTATCCATCGGGCCCAGTATCTTATCCAGCATTTCCACCACATGGACTTCGGTTCCCATACTATTAAAGAAAGAGGCGAACTCCATACCTATCACCCCACCGCCGATAATGACGAGAGAAGCAGGAAGTTCTTTCGTCTGCAAGGCTTCCCGGCTTGTCCAATAGTCGGTTTCTGCCAATCCGGGGATAGGAGGAATAACCGTTTCCGAGCCTGTGCACAGCAATAAGTTTGCAGCTTCATACGTTTCCTCTCCACATACAATGGAGATCGTACCGTCGGCAGCACGCCCTTTTATCTCCGCTTCGCCGTTAACGACAACGACACCATGCTCCGTCATCTTCATACGGATACCGGCTGTCAGTTTCTTCACGACCTTATTCTTACGGGCAATGATTTTAGGAAAATCGAAAGTAGGGTTCTCCGCCTTGACGGCATATTTCTGTGCATGTTTTATGGTATCATACACTTTAGCCGAATAAAGAAGTGTTTTTGTAGGAACACAACCTTCATTAAGGCAGACACCGCCCAACGCATTCTTTTCAAACAACACAGTGGATAATCCACCCGCTGCCGCTTTTTCAGCAGCTGTATAACCGGCTGGTCCCCCGCCAATTATAGCAACATCGTATTTCATGTTATCAGATTTAATTAAGTTTTATATTTGGGTTAATTTCCTGCAATGTAGATATGAAAGCGTCAATATCTTTCAGAGGGAAGAAACGCTTTTGCTCTGCTTTCCCGTTCGGCCAAAGATAATACACTGTTACTCCCTTACTTTTCCTTTCCAGTCTGTCAATCAGTTCCACATCTATAATTCCATTTCCGGTAAGTTTATTATCATTTGTCAGATGATAAGGATTCCGCATCATTAACACATAGAAAAGAATAAAGGCAGAAGGCATCATCAACATATAATAGTTAGTACGATCCATACTCATAGCAACAAACAGTCCTATCGCCACAAGGAAATAGGCAGTAACGGGAAACCATGTCGACCAGTGGCTATAATCTTTTCTGAAAGTCGCTTTCATAATATCCCAATATTATTCCTAATCTCGATATCCGGATTGAACTTCTTCAGTAACTTCACAAACTCTTTTTCATTCTGCGGAGATATCAGCATCCACATTTTACCTTCTTTCCAGATCACGATCCGGTCCAGAGATAAAGAATAACTGAAAACGGGAAGAATAGACGGTTGCAACGCCTCTATATCGGCTATGGCGATTTCTTTTTTAGGAAAAAAGCCACAGCGGAGCAACAACATTCCGTCAGTCGTAACCACATAGTAGGTATTGAAAAACACATGCAATGTCAACGCACTGGCAACTAATGTACTAACAATTGCTGCAACATTCTGATGCAATACGGATACGACACACAGGATTGCCAACACAATAATCAACAGATGGTACCACCATCCGATCTTAGATTTAAAGACTCTATCCATTTCACGAATTTTCGCGCAAGATAGTCATTTCTTCATTTACTTGTTGTAAAGCAGCCACAAAACCTTCGGTATCGACCGGATGGACGGTGTTGGTATACTCCTTGTCTTTATAAGGCTTGCCATAATAGATTACTACGCTACCCGATTGCTTGATAAATAACTTCTCTATATCTTTTACCGGGATTGCCACAAAGTTACCCTGTGTCAGATAACCCTTGTCAATCTTATAAGAGTATAATGCAGGCACAATAAAAACAAGGATCAGAATATAGGCTGCCGGCTGCCGTATCTCATTCAAATACAGTAATCCAAAAAGGATAAGCATACTAACTGCTATCGCAACATGTTTTGGAGTCACTAGTTTCTTTCTAAACGTCTGCTTTTCCATAATCTCACCTATTAAAGTTAGTAATAAGCAATATTACGAAATTCTGCTCATATTAAAAAGTTTACGGGCTTTAATATCATCATATAAAAGCATAAATAACAAAATAAAGGCAAAGTACCGTATTTTATGACACAATACTCGAATAAAGCCTCTTTTCGTAACCAAGTCATCTGATAAAAAGTCCTTTTAGAATATTCAATTAAACATATATTAACTATAATCCTTTCTAAACCCATTCCTCAGCCTTTTCAATTTTTTTTGCAAACTCGTTTTAAACGAATTATTTTTTGTTTTAAATGAGTTGGTGATTCATTTTAAATGAAATATATGTTAATTACACTCAAAAAACGCATCAAAAAGTAACAAGACGAGAACACAATATATGTTTTTCAACAGGATTAACCATCTAAAACAAGACTAACAAAAGAGAGCATCCAAATTACACTATGACTACAATTTCACCACATAAGAATAATCCGGGACAATAAACAGAAATACAACAAGCTAATTGAACGCATTATCCAAGTAAATAAATCTTTATGATATTCCTCAACTTCTTGAGAACAGCACAAAATCCGAATATCTTATAAGCGGTTCATTACAAACCAGCCATTAGAAGATAAAATAGCATTTTGACATATCAGTGATATATTAAAATGGAATAGTTTAATTATTAGATTTATTCTATATATGGCAAAAGAGATGAGTGTTTTTTTCAAAGTACAGCAGCAGAAAAGAAATTGCCCTAAAAATAGTATCATAGTTCTGATAGAACTATTTTTATTATCGGCACAAATATATAATATATTTTTTAATATTTCATCTTTTAACGCAAGATTTTATCAACAAAGGCTAGTGATTGTATAATTTATTTAAAATAAGCACCACGTATATAATATAAATGATATCAACCCGGATAATTCCTCTATAACATAGAACATATAGGCTCATCATTCATACAAAGATTTATAAATAGAATAAGTTCTATCAGAACTTATATAGAGGAGAAGTATGAAATGAGCTGCGCTAGACGCGTAAACAACTGATTAACTTAGGGATACCTTAGAGTTAAAAGCTTTCAATTTAAACAAAATTAAAGACACTATTATGCTGAAAAAAACACAAACTGTTAGCTTTCTGCTGCTATCATTAGCCCTCTCTTTCGGAGGAAACGTGTATGCTTCTGAAGTGGGTACTGAAACTTCAATCACGCAACAGGCAGAAAAAATCACAGGGACCATTGAGGATGAGTTCGGTCCCGTAACCGGCGCTTCCGTGGTAGTAAAAGGAACAACGAACGGAACCGTCACAGACATGAACGGTAAGTTCAGTTTATCAAACGTGAAAAAAGGAGACGTCATCGTAATCTCTTTTATCGGTTATGTTACTCAAGAAGTAAAATACACCGGTCAGGATGCCATCAGAGTACAGTTAAAGGAAGACTCACAAACACTCGACGAGGTGGTTGTAGTCGGTTTCGGTACACAAAAGAAAGTCAATTTGACCGGTGCCGTGAGCATGGTCAATGCGGAAGTGATCGAATCGAGACCCGTTCAGAATGTATCTCAAGCCCTGCAGGGTGTTGTTCCCGGTTTGAACTTTACGGTGAACAGTAACGGAGGAACACTGGATAACACGATGAATGTAAACATCCGTGGTGCCGGTACGATCGGTGACGGTTCCGGTTCATCTCCTTTGGTCCTGATCGACGGTATCGAAGGTAATATGAACACGATCAACCCGGCCGATATCGAATCTATCTCCGTATTGAAAGATGCCGCCTCATCTTCGATCTACGGTTCACGCGCCTCTTTCGGTGTGATCCTGATCAAGACAAAAGGGGGACAATCCGGAAAAGTAAATGTAAACTATACGGGTAACGTCCGCTTCACGGATGCACTGCAGATACCGGAAATGATGGATTCATATCAATTCGCCCAGTATTTCAATGCAGCCGCAGCTAATGCCGGACAAAGTGCCGTGTTCAGTGCCGAGGTGATGCAGCGTATCCAGGATTACCAGGCTGGAAAAATATCGACTGTCTCGACACCCAACGCACAAGGTAAATGGAATATGTATGCAGGAGCGAATGCCAACACGAACTGGTTTAAAGAAGTATACCGCGACTGGGTACCTTCGCATGAGCACAATCTGAGCGTCAGCGGCGGATCAGAAAAAGTCACTTATCGTGTCAGCGGTAGTTTCCTGAACCAGCAGGGTCTGATACGTTTCGGGGAAGACCGTTTCAAACGTTACACCATGGACGCAAAGATCTCGGCAAAGTTGACAGATTGGGCAACGTTGAATTATACCAACAAATGGACACGCGAGGACTACAGCCGTCCCACTTATATGACCGGCTTGTTCTTCCATAATATCGCCCGCCGCTGGCCGACTTGTCCGGTATATGATGACAACGGTCACCTGACCGACGGTATGGAATTGATCCAGATGCAGGATGGTGGTAAGCAGACACACCAGAAAAACTACTATACACAACAGATAGGATTGAAGTTCGAACCGATCAAAGACTGGACGATCAATGTGGATGGCAATATGCGTACGCATACCAATAACCAGCATTACGCCGTACTACCGGTTTCCGCCTATTACGCAGACGGATCTCCGTATTATGTCAGCTGGGATGGCGGCGCTTCTTATTCACCGGGGGCCAGCCGTGTATATGAATATCGGTATACTGAAGATTATTTTACAACAAATATCTATACCGACTATTCTAAAACGATCAATGACCATTATTTCAAAGTGATGGCCGGTTTCAACGCGGAATTAACGAAATACGATACGACTTCAGGACGAGGCGACAAGCTGATCTCAGGAGAAACTCCTTACCTGAGCCAGACAACATCGGAACAGAAAGTGACCGGCGGCCGGGCAGAAAACTCGGTAGCAGGCTTCTTCGGACGTATCAATTACAACTATAAAGATCGCTATATGGTCGAGTTGAACGGTCGTTACGATGGTTCTTCCCGTTTCATCGGCGATAAACGCTGGGGATTCTTCCCTTCCGTATCCGGAGGATGGAACATTGCCCGTGAAGAGTTTTTCAGTGATTGGTCGAATCTTTTCAGCACCCTGAAGTTGAGAGCATCCTGGGGACAGTTGGGAAATACGGACACGAAAGATGCCTGGTATCCTTTCTATCAGACAATGCCGACAGGGACTGCTACAGGTACGTGGCTGGTCGACGGAACGAAACCGAACGTAGCCGGACTGCCGGGTATCGTCAGTTCTTTAAAAACATGGGAAACGATCGAATCGTGGGATGTCGGTCTAGATTGGGCTTTGCTCGGCAACCGTTTAACAGGTTCATTCGACTACTTTACACGTTACACATACGACATGATCGGTCCGGCTCCCGAACTACCGGGCGTACTGGGTGCTTCCCCTCCGAAAATCAATAACTCGGATATGAAATCGTACGGTTTTGAACTGGAACTGTCCTGGAGAGACCGTGTCGGTGATTTCAACTACGGAGCAAAATTCGTATTGTCTGACGCCAAACAGAAGATCACCAGATACCCGAATGAGTCGAGATCGTTGGATATCGCTCACTACAACGGGAAAATGCTGAACGAGATCTGGGGATACACTACTGTAGGCATCGCCCAGTCGCAGGCAGAAATGGACGCACACCTTGCCAATAACAAGCCTAGTTGGGGAGCCAGCTGGAGTGCAGGTGATATCATGTATGCCGACCTGAACGGAGACGGCGTTATCAACAGCGGTGCCAATACGGTAGACGAACCGGGCGACCGTAAGGTCATCGGTAACAGCACACCTCGTTATAACTTCGGTTTAACGCTGGATGCTTCCTGGAAAGGTCTCGACTTTTCCGTATTCTTCCAGGGAATAGCCAAACGTGATTACTGGTTAAGCGGCCCGTATTTCTGGGGTGCTTCAGGCGGAATGTGGCAATCGGCCGGGTTCACAGAACACTGGGACTTCTGGCGCGGAGCCGACGATCCTCTGGGAGCGAACCTGAACGCTTATTACCCACGGGCTAGTTTTGACGGAGCTAAAAACCAATATGTACAGAGCGGTTACCTGCAGAACGCAGCATATATCCGTATGAAAAACATCCAAGTAGGCTATACATTGCCGAAACAATGGGTTTCAAAGGCGGGCATGTCTTCTGTCCGTGTCTACATCTCCGGCGACAACCTGCTTACGATATCTGACATTACCGGCGTATTCGACCCGGAAACTCTCGGCGGAGATTATGGAGACGGCAAGCTGTATCCATTGTGTAAAACTATATCTGTTGGTTTAAATGTTAATTTCTAAATTATCCGATCATGAAACTAAATTTTAAAAGCATATATATCTATTCGATTGTAGCGGCAGCCGGTCTGTCGATGCCGTCGTGCAATGATTTTCTGGACAGAGAGCCGATCTCCAGTATCACTCCCCAGCAATACTTCAATTCGGCAGAAGAACTGGGAGCCTATGCGATCAACTATTATAATTCGATCATCCCCAGTTATGCAGATGCCTATGCAGCCGGTCCGTTGAATGCGGACAGAAACACGGACAATATGGTTGTAGGGGAAGCCAATACAACTTATTTTGCTTCCAACCGCTGGTTGGTACCCTCTTCCGGCAGCCCTGATTTCTCGCTGATACGTGCCATGAACTATTTCCTGGAACAAGTTTTACCGAAATATGAGGCAGGTAGCATCTCCGGTACGGAGGAAAATATCCGGCATTATATCGGGGAGATTTATTTTATGCGTGCCTCGGTTTACTTCGACCGTTTAAGATCGTATGGCGATTATCCTATCATAACGACCGTACCGGTCGATGAAACGTCAGAACTGGTAGAGTTGAGCAAGCGTTCCCCGCGTAATGAAGTGGCTCGTTTCATCCTGGAAGACCTCGACCGCGCTATCTCCATGCTGAAAAGCGGTACTGCTTTCAACAAGGTTCGTATCGGAAAGGAACTGGCTTATTTAGTAAAATCACGGGTAGCCTTATATGAAGGTACATTTGAAAAATATCACAAAGGGACACCCCGTGTTCCGGGAGAACAAGGTTGGCCGGGTGCCGACAAAGCTTACAACTCGGGGAAGAGCTTCAATATCGACGGTGAAGTCAGTTTCTTCCTGACGGAAGCGATGAACGCTGCGAAAGAAGTAGCCGACAGCCATGAACTGACACAGAACACGATGGTGATGAATCCGGCAATCAACCAGATCTACGGATGGAATCCTTATTTTGAAATGTTCTCGATGCCGACTCCGGGCACGTTGGATGAAGTGATACTCTGGCGTGATTTCGATGCCGACCTGAGTGTGACCCACGGCTTTATGGCTTACATACAGCAGGGAGGAAACAACGGTATGACGAAAAGTTACGTCGACGCTTTCCTGATGGAGAACGGGCTGCCTATCTATGCCGCCAATTCAGGCTACAAGGGAGACATAACGATCGACCAGCAGAAAGAAGACCGCGACGGCCGTCTGCAGTTATTCTTATTCGGTGAAACGACTGTGCTCGGAAATGAAGATTCGCTTCAATATTATAACGCACCGGAGGTAGTCGGTCTGACAGAACATCGCGACCGTACCGGTTTCCGTCAGCGTAAATCCTTCTGTTATGATTTTGCGCAGATACGTAACGGGGTACGGGGTACGAACGGTATCGTAACCGCACGTGCTGCCGAAGCCTATCTGAACTATCTGGAAGCATCTTACCTGAAGAACGGATCGATCGACGCTACAGCGGCCTCTTATTGGAGAAAGTTGCGTGAGCGGGCGGGTATCGATGCCGATTTCACGAAAACGATCGCTGCGACCGACCTTTCCAAGGAACCGGACTGGGGTGTTTACTCCGGCTCGCAGAAAGTGGATCCTACCCTTTATAACATTCGCCGTGAACGCCGTTGCGAATTTATCGGGGAAGGAAGAAGATGGGATGACCTGATCCGCTGGCGTTCGTTCGATGCATTGTTCTCGGAAAACATGGGGCCGTACGTTCCCG
Source organism: Parabacteroides sp. AF14-59 (assembly GCF_003479515.1). Taxonomy (NCBI): domain Bacteria; kingdom Pseudomonadati; phylum Bacteroidota; class Bacteroidia; order Bacteroidales; family Tannerellaceae; genus Parabacteroides; species Parabacteroides sp. AF14-59. Next base: position 142,680 of record NZ_QUHH01000010.1, read on the forward strand.
AAGGTGTCAACTTCTGGACAGAGATGCACAAGAACACGGCTTACCTGAAGAGGAACGATGCCGGTGAACTGACGAATGAATCTGCCTTGATCGAACAGAAAGACGGACTTTCTTCTGCGAACATTTCAAACCGGAATGACAGCAAATATATACGTCCGTACCGTGTAGTAAAAGAAAACAACGAGGTATGGAACGGATATAACTGGATGAAAGCCTACTATCTGAGTCCTTATTCCATCCTGGAAATGACTCTGGCTTCTCCGGATTCCAGATTGGAGACATCCAACCTGTATCAGAATCCGTACTGGCCGACAGTAGCCAGCGCATCCGCACTGGAATAAAGTTTTTCAACATACATCGATAACTCAATAAACTCAGTAAGCATTCGGGAGAATCCTTACTGGGTTTTACCTATAATTTGTCAATCATAAGTTTAAAAGCTATACACCATGAAACATCTAGCCTATTTATCTTTCTGCATTTTACTTATGGCATGTGCAAACACATCGGATACGAAAGATACGATCAGTTTCGCACAGGTAGATCCTTTCCTGAAAGTATTCAGGGAATCGAACTTCTTTCCGGAATACAACGAGACGGAAGAAGTGGCGGCAGGCGAACATGCGACATTTCAGTTCGTTGTCCGTAGTGCTGCTACATTGAAAGACCTGGCGATAGAGGTGTCTCCTTTCACGAATGAACAAGGGGTTACTTTACCGGCTGTGCGTTCAGGCTTTGTCGATTTTGTACGGGTAGGCCGCCAAACTCCTGACCGGGCAAAAGATGCGATCACCTCCTTATCCCATTACTATCCGGACCCGATCATCGAGAAAGACCGGTGGAATGTGGAACGGGATATGGCACAGCCTATCTGGCTGACGGCAAACATCCCTTCGGATGCCGCACCCGGCGACTATAAAGCGACGTTCCGGTTAACAGGCAAAGCTGGCGGCAAGCTCTTCCGCCAGGAGAAAGAGATACGGATCAAAGTATATCCGGTCGTCATGGAAGAACCTTCTTTATGGGTGACCAACTGGTTTGGTACTTCACCTGAGAAAATGAAGATATTTAACGGTGGAAAAGAGGTAGAACTTTACTCCCCCGTTTACTGGGATATGATCAAGGAATTAGCCCTGAAACTGAAAGAATGCTATTCCAATGTCATACTGATCTCTCCCTTGCAATACGTTGAATTTTCAGAGAAAGACGGGACGTATACATTCGATTACACCCAGTTCGACAAGATGGTCTCTATATTCAAAAAAGCGGGTGCTCTAAAGATGATCGAAGGCGGACATATAGCGGGACGCACCGGCAACTGGGACAGCCAGTTCGAACCCTATGTTCCGGAATATAAAGACGGCAAAAAGACCCGGGTACAATACCCGATGTCTTCTCCCCGGGCACAAAACTTCTACAAACAGTTCATCCCTTCATTAACGGCTCATCTGAAAGAGCAGCAAATGGGAGAAATCTATGCCCAGCACATTGCGGACGAGCCGATCAGCTCCAATATAAAAAGTTATGTCGAGATTGCCCGGTTTATCAAACAACTGGCACCGGAGATCAAGATCATAGAGGCCTGTCATTCGCACGACCTGGAAAATACTCTGGATATCTGGGTACCGCAGTTGAACTTCTATAAAGACGGATATGATTTTTACCGCGAACGACAGAAGCAGGGCGACGAAGTATGGTTTTACACCTGCCTGGCTCCGCAAGGAGACTTTGCCAACCGCTTCCTGGAGCAACCGCTCATAAAGACCCGGTTAATCCACTGGCTGAACTTCAAATATGGCGCAACAGGATATCTGCACTGGGGATTCAATCAATGGTTTGCCAATAACGATCCCTATAAAGAAACAACCCTGATGAACACGGAAAGCGGAAACACATTACCCGGAGGGGATAGCTGGATCGTCTATCCGGACAATGGCAAGTTATACGGTTCTATCCGTCTGGAAGCCATGCGTGACGGCATTGCCGATTATACCTTACTGAAGATGCTGGAACGGAAAGATCCGGAACTGGCTAAAGAACTGTGCCGCCTGACCGTCTTCCACTGGACACTCTACGATACGGAAGGCGATCATTTCCGGAAGACAAGACGAGAAATACTGGAAGCATTGTCGGAATAGACAGTTGTATCAAGAGGTTATTCAGGAACGCAGATAACTCCGCGCTCCTGAATTTTTTAGTTCTGTTATGATTCAATTGATCATTAAAAAAAGCGAAAATACGCCGCCACTTCACAGTAACGACGTATCCACTTAAACCGGTCAAACAATTCCAAAAAAGGAATATATTTTATGTAAATTCTCTTATTTCCTAAAATCACATTGTATTACTTAACCTCTTCCAGTACTGAATAAGATTGTAATACATTATTATTATTGTATTGTTCAGTACGAACGACTCCGATATTCGGAGCATACCATTCATAACCGTAACCCTCGATCGTTTCTTTCGGAGAACGTGATTTGATTTTAAATTTTACTTTCGTACAGTCGAATGTACCTGCCGGAGTGGTGATCTCTTCTGTTTTCACATATTCACGATCGTAAATAGAGATGTTCTTCCTGTCCTTACGATTCTTCTTTGAATAAATGTTGATTACTGCATCGTCGAAATACACATCATCAGGAGAAGCTCCTTTAGATACGCTCGGATAATTGATCACAGCATCGGTAGCTGCCACTGCGGTATTCGTTGTAGAGACAAAAGACGGATTAGTAAGGACCTCTTTCATATCCATAAAGAATTCGCCATCCTGGCAAAAAGCCTCCAGTTCACCTTTGTCGACAACTGTCCCGCTATTATTGGTGAACACGTAATCGGCTTCGACTTCCAGGCCGGATTGTTTACTTTCCACCTCATCCACAACATAAGTCATCACACCTGACAGGTTGCCTTTGCCATCATAACTCTTTTTCACCAGTTTAGTTCCTTTTGTCGTCGGGAAAAAGAATGTACAATCTTGTGCCATAGCCCCGCCTGCCAACATAGAGGCTAAAGCTAACAGTAAAACTTTAGATTTCATATTTATAACGTTTAAGTATTAATAATAAGCCGGATATCCAATGCGTAGTTAAAACAGAGGAAGCCTGCGAATGTTTATGGCTTTTCTTTTAAAAATAGCAAAAGAATAAGTATTTCGGGACTTTTTAACCGAAAGGGCACCCCGAATGGTACAACCATAAAAGTTAATTCCTAACTTTGGCGCTCTAAACAGTAATGTCTTATGGTACAAAGATTCGATTTCTTAGTGATAGGTTCCGGTATTGCAGGAATGAGTTTCGCTCTTAAAGTAGCCAATAAAGGGAAAGTAGCCCTTGTATGCAAAACTAATCTGGAAGAAGCCAACACCTATTTCGCGCAGGGCGGTATCGCCTCGGTAACCAACCTGATTGTTGACAATTTCGACAAGCATATTGAAGATACAATGATAGCCGGTGACTGGCTCAGTGACCGTGGTGCAGTAGAAAAAGTTGTGCGTAATGCCCCTCAGCAAATCAAAGAACTGATCAGCTGGGGAGTCGATTTCGACAAAGATGAAAAAGGGAACTTCGACCTGCACCGGGAAGGCGGCCACTCCGAATTCCGCATCCTACACCATAAAGACAACACTGGTGCCGAAATACAGGACAGCCTGATCCAGGCAATCCAGAAGCATCCTAATATCACCGTATTTGAAAATCATTTCGCAATCGAAATATTGACCCAACACCATCTGGGTGTTACCGTCACCCGCCAGACTCCGGATATCGAATGTTATGGCGCCTATATCATGGACCCGGATGGCCGGATCGATACTTTCCTTTCTAAAGTGACCCTGATCGCAACAGGAGGTGTCGGTGCCGTTTATCAGACAACCACCAATCCGTTGGTGGCAACCGGCGACGGCATTGCCATGGTTTACCGGGCAAAAGGAACGGTGAAAGATATGGAGTTCGTACAGTTCCACCCCACTGCCCTGTTCCATCCGGGCGACCGTCCTTCTTTCCTGATCACAGAGGCAATGCGCGGTTATGGCGGCGTGCTCCGTACGAAAGACGGGAAGGAATTCATGCAGAAATATGACAAGCGTCTTTCATTGGCTCCACGTGATATTGTGGCCCGTGCCATTAAGAACGAAATGGATACCCGCGGTGACGATCATGTTTATCTGGATGTCACGCACAAAGATCCGGAGGAGACAAAGAAGCATTTCCCCAATATCTACGAGAAGTGTCTGAGCCTGGGAATCGACATAACCAAAGAGTATATCCCGGTCGCTCCTGCCGCCCATTATCTTTGCGGAGGTATCAAAGTCGACCTGGACGCCCGTTCGTCTATCGACCGCCTGTATGCGGTAGGTGAATGTTCATGTACCGGCCTGCACGGAGGAAACCGTCTGGCATCCAACTCGCTGATCGAAGCAGTCGTTTATGCCGATGCAGCGGCAAAACACAGCCTGAGCATCATCGACTCGTTAAAATACCAGGAAAGCATACCGGAATGGAATGATGAAGGAACGACTTCCTTGGAAGAAATGGTATTGATCACCCAGAGTGTAAAAGAGGTCGGGCAGATCATGAGCACTTATGTAGGCATCGTCCGTTCCGATCTGCGCCTGAAACGCGCCTGGGACCGTCTGGATATCATCTACGAAGAGACAGAAAGCCTGTTCAAACGTTCGGTTGCCTCGAAAGATATCTGCGAACTGCGTAACATGATCAATGTCGGTTATCTGATCATGCGTCAGGCCATCGAACGAAAAGAAAGCCGGGGATTACATTATACGTTGGATTATCCGCCGGTAAAAAAAGGAGAATAAATATTTCATGATCTATCCGGCAAAGGTTGCTTTGACAGGCGATAAAGTTATCCCTTTTCTCCTTATGTATCTCAACCGGAGCCGTATGTTATTGTTTCGATGATACTTCAGCAACTGAAATATTCACGGAAGAAGGGAACTTACCTCTCTCTTCATTCCGTACAGATGACTGGTAAACAAACTGAAAGTATAAAATAGCACCTATTATTAATACCATGAACACAAAATATTCTGCAATTTTACTATCCGGCCTGATCTTGTCAACCAATGTTAGTCCTTGTATCGCCGCTATACATTCACATCAAAAAGAACCTGTAGCAACGGAAGTCATACAAACCCAATGGAAGGGTAAAAAGGTCGCTTTCCTAGGCGATTCCATTACAGATAAATCGCATGTAGGGACAACAAAAAATTACTGGCAATATCTGGAAGAGATGCTGGGTTTGGAGGCACTGGTCTATGGTATCAATGGCCATCATTGGGTAGGTGTGCTGGAACAGGCGAAAAAGCTGAAAGAAGAAAAGGGGAATCAGGTAGATGCGATAATCATTTTTGCGGGAACTAATGATTATAATGAAGGAATACCTTTGGGAGATTGGTTTCGCACGGAAAAAACCAGTGTAGAAGTGGCTGGTCCTTCCCGGGAAATACGCCTTAAACGCATCCCACAGACAGATGATACAAATTTCAGGGGACGTATAAACAATGTTATGGCGTACCTGAAAGAGAATTTCCCCACACAGCAGATCATTTTGCTGACCCCGATTCATCGTGCACAGGCTTATTTCGGAAAAGATAACATTCAGCCGGAAGAAGCCTTTCCTAATAAATCGGGATTATATGTAGACTCCTATGTCAATGTCATCAAAGAAGCATCCAACGTATGGGCAGTACCGGTCATCGACTTAAACAGTATTAGTGGACTTTATCCGATGTGTGATGCACAAACTCCTTATTTCCATAACGAAAAAACCGACCGGCTCCACCCGAATGCAGCAGGCCATTACCGGATGGCTAAAGCTTTAGCTTATCAGTTATTGGCATATCCTGCCGATTTCAAGTACTAAAGTATATTGTTGTGTCTACATAACAATTTGTGTAGCATTTCCGGCATTATATTTGATTATCAATCGATCAGAAAACAATGATTTGACTGCCTGCTGGCATCTGTCGGAGAAAAAAACAGTAAAACAGAAAAATATCTCATTTTCCTACTAGGGATTTTCAAACTTGTGTTGTCTCTTCTATACAAGACAAAAATAGAACACACTAGTAGACCTATAAATGGATAAAGAGATATTACAAAGATACGTAGAAGGAAATGTCACCCCGGAAGAAATCATAGCCGTCGTTGACTGGTTAGATGCAGACGAAAATAACGTCCGGGAGTTTATGGCATTACATAAACTGAACGACATCTCCCTACTGAATCAACCGGATAAGCAGGTCGATATCCAAAAGGTAAAAAGAACTATCTCTTTCCGAAAGATAGGTTATGAACTGGCCAAAATAGCAGCAATACTGATCATATTCTGGGGAGGAACAAAATTATTCGAAACAAACAACATCACCGAAGAAAGTATTGCGACGTACCAGACACTATACGTACCTGCCGGACAACGTGCCGAATTGATTTTGCCGGATAGTACACGAGTCTGGCTCAATGCCCATAGTAAACTTGTATACCCTGTCAGTTTCGGTAAAGGGACCCGCCAGGTAGAATTAAATGGAGAAGCCTATTTTGATGTTATCCATAATGAGAAACAACCTTTTATTGTGAAAACTCAGCAAATGGACATACAGGTGTTAGGTACAGAATTTAATGTGGCCTCCTATTCCAACTCTTCTGATTTTGAGGTATCTTTATTAAGAGGAAGTATAGAGCTATCTTCACCCAACCTCCCATCCAACTACAGGATGAAGGAGAAAGAACACGTCCAGTTAAAAGACAACAAGTTAATTATCGATCAAATAGCCGATTATGATTATTTCAGATGGAAGGAAGGACTCATCTGTTTCAATAACGAATCAGTTGCAACAATCATTGAGAAGCTTAAACTATACTACGATATTGACATCAAAATTTATAATAAGAGGATCCTAAACAGTCGATATTCCGGTAAATTCAGGACCAAAGATGGTATAGAGCAAGTATTGAAAGTATTGCAGATAGAACATAAGTTCAGCTATACCAAAAATAGTGATTTGAATCTAATAACTATAAAATAAATATGCCTATGAGATAAAAATGAGATGTAAAAATTAACCGGATCATGCTCCAACATAACCCGGTTATCACAGTCAGTACTCTGACACAACAGCAAATTGATTTTAGTACTAACTTTCTAGATTTTTCAAAGTTATGAAAAAAAAACCTATAGGGAAGAAGTATGCCCTATTATTATCGAATTTTAAACACATATTCAGACTTATGAAGTTAACCTTTTTATTATTTCTGTTATGTATTTCAAGTGTTTGGGCAAATAATGCCAATTCTCAGACGACTAAAGTAAATATCCAGGCCGAAAATGCACACATGAAGGATATTATCAGTCAGATCGAGTCACAAACAGATTATCTATTTGTTTACAATTATGAGAATGTAGATCTATCACAAAAAGTTTCCTTGAAGGCTTCGGACATCTCCGTTGCAGAAGTGCTGAAAATTCTTTTTAAGAACTCAGATGTAGTATATGCAGTAGAAGGCAACAATATCCTGCTAATGAAGAATGCTGCAGAAATGAAAAAGCAACAAAATGGTAAAAAGATCTCCGGTAAAGTAACCGATTCGAACGGAGAAGCCATCATTGGAGCAAATGTTGTAGAAAAAGGGACAACAAATGGTACCATAACAGGTATAGATGGTAGTTATACGCTAAATGTTTCTCCTTCTTCTACATTGCAGATATCTTTTATCGGTTATCTTACACAAGAGGTTTCCGTGCAAAATAAGACTTCATTAAATGTAACCATGAAAGAAGACTTACAGGCATTGGATGAAGTTGTAGTCGTAGGATACGGAACTCAGAAAAAGGAAGTGGTTACAGGAGCGATAACATCTTTAAAATCTGAAGATATTTCACTCAGTCCAACAGCAAATATGGCTTCCGGATTAGCAGGACGCCTTTCTGGTGTTATCATTAACACACGAAACGGAGAACCCGGAGCTGACGAATCTACCATACGTATCAGAGGCCAGAACTCATTAGTATCAAATGACCCGCTCTATGTTATCGACGGTGTCGTTCGTTCCGAAGAAGGAGGTATATTCAGCCGGTTCGATCCGGAAGATATCGAATCGATCACAGTATTGAAGGATGCTTCAGCAGCAATATATGGTTCTCGTGCCGCAAATGGAGTTATATTGATTACCACCAAACGTGGTAAAGTGGGAAAACCGACCATTTCACTCTCTTATAATCATTCATTTACACAACCTACCCGGACTGTAAAAATGGCAAACTCCGCTTCATATGCAAGAGCACAGAATCTGGCAAATGAAATCAGAGGAATCAGTCCTCGCTGGACAGAAGATGAGATACAAAAATTTGCCGATGGGTCAGACCCATTACATTATCCTAACACAAACTGGTATGATGTAGTACAGAAAAACTGGTCAGGTCAGGACAAAGCAAATATACAACTTACCGGAGGTATGGATAATTTAACTTATCTTGTTTCCGCAGGTTTCCTGGATCAAGGTTCTCCTTATAGAGAAAGTTCTATGAAGAATCGCATGTACAATGTCCGGTCAAACATAGATGCAAAAATAAACGATTACATTAAACTTACTTTTGACTTGTTCGGCAAAAACACAGACCGGACTTTACCGTATAATGGTCAGGCCAGCGGTAACGGGATGTACAGTTGGGTTGGTTTAAGTGCTCCTACAGCCCATGCATACTGGCCTGGAACAGATTATCCGACAAATCAAGGATGGGGTAATTATAATCCATTGGTTATCTCTACAGGAGATGCCGGTACTACTGCTTCCAAAACATGGGTGTTTAACGGACAATCCACCATCGACATATCGATACCCTGGGTGAAAGGTCTATCGGTAAAAGGAAGTATAGCCTATGACTATTTTGGTCAGAACTATAAACAATTCGAAGATGTATATTATGTATATAGTTACGATGAAAGTACTAATACTTACGAAAAATTAAAGGGTCATACTTCTGCCCCTCAGTTATTTATTGAGGAAAAACGGACTGAGTATATCAACGGAAATGTACGTGTCAATTATTTGAATACATTTGCTGATGTACATACAGTCGATGCCTTTGTCGGTTTCGAACAAAATCAAACCAAAAGCACGGCATTAGATGGTAAACGCACAAATTTTCCTACAGGTACGTTAGAAGAACTGAATGCTGGAGATGCCAATACACAGACAAATCACAGTAGTTCTTCAAAAACAGCCAGAAGAAACTATTTCGGACGTGTATTATATGACTATGACCATAAATACATGCTGCAATTCCAGTTCAGATATGACGGTTCCCACAACTTCCCTTCCGGAAAACGGTTTGGATTCTTCCCTGGGATTTCAGGAGGTTGGACAATATCCAGAGAAAATTTCATGAAGGATATTACCTGGTTAAACAATTTAAAGCTACGTGGTTCATGGGGTAAAATGGGTAATGATTATCTCAAAGATTCATTCCAATACCTGACGATGTATACATTAGCAGACGGCTCAGTTTTTAACGGAACACAATATTCAGGAATTTCTCAGGCAAATGTGCCTAACCCCAATATTACCTGGGAAAAAGCCGAAACATACGATATCGGATTGGAAACTGGATTTTTGAATAACCGTCTGACATTTGACTTTGACTGGTTCAAAACAAACAGAAAAGATATCCTGACAAAGCGTAATGCATCAATCCCGGCATTTACAGGTTTGAACCTACCTGATGAAAATATCGGAGAGACCGAAAATAAAGGAGTTGAAATGATGCTTGGTTTCAGGGATGATCCCACCAAAGATTTTTCTTATTCTGTATCCGGCAACCTGACTTATGCCCGGAATAAAGTAATTTTCAAGGATGAAACGCCCATGGCGGAAATATACCAGAAAGAAGAAGGAAAACCTATTGGTGCAGCATTAAGATACGAAGCGATCGGAATATACAGCGAAGCTGATATTGCCAATCCGGATGTTCCCAAAAGACCCGGAACAGTAGCCGGAGACATCAAGATACGGGATGTCAACGGAGACGGTGAAATCAATTCACTCGACCAGGTTCGTCAGGATATGACCAATATTCCTGATATCACTTACGGTCTTAACATAAATCTCAGTTGGAAACAATTTGACCTGACGTTAGGATTCCAGGGACAGGCACGGGCAGTCTTTTACCTTCGTGAAGACTGGGTGAATCCGGCTACATCAAACGGTGGTGCAAATATACTACAGTGGTGGACGGAAGATACGATGACACCGGATAATCCGAACGGAACAAAACCACGGTTAGGTACGGCATATGGTATAGGTGGAACAACTTTCACTCAGATCAGCGCTAATTTCTTCAAACTCAAAAATGCAGAAATAGGATATAGAATACCTAAAGATATTATATCCAAAGTCGGTTTGTCAAGAGCTCGGGTATATGTGAGCGGAACGAACTTATTCTCTATCGACCATACCAGCAAATTCGGTATAGATCCGGAAGTTGCCAATGGAGGATGGGACTTGAATCCGATGCGATTAATAAATCTAGGTGTAAACGTTTCATTTTAAAAATACACATGATGAAAAAGATAATATATTTAGTAAGCATAACATGGATCATGTTATTATCTTCTTGCAGTGATGTGCTTGATATAACGCCAACAGACAGATATCCTGACCCGGCAGTCTGGCAGGATGAGAACCTGTTGAAAATGTTTGTAAATGAACAATATAGTGGCATTTGTACGAAAGATAATTATTATAAAATAATGTATTTTGGAGATGATATTTTCTCCAAATACAATGAAGGAGGCTGTGATCTTATCCGGGAAAATATATTGACAGCCGATAATGTAGGTTCATTAAATAATATACTACATGTATGGGATAATTCGTATAAATTCATCCATAATATTAATGTGTTCTTTAATAACATAGGGGAATCATCAATTGATGATTCAGTAAAAAAAGAACTTATTGCCGAGATGAAATTCATACGTGCCTATATTTATGCCAAACTGATCTGGGCATATGGTGGTGTTCCTATTATAGAGGAAGCATTTGACATCAATAGTGACTGGTCACAGGTAGAAAGAAACACATGGGATGAATGTGTTACCTATATAGTTAAGAATCTGGATGAAGTGATAGCTGACCTTCCTGACAGACCTTCAGAAAGAAACAGAGCCAGTGGAAATGCTGCGCGCGCACTTAAATCACGAGTATTACTCTATGATGCAAGTATATTGAATAATCCGAGCAATGATAAGCAGAAATGGCAGAGAGCAGCTGATGCTGCTGCAGCTCTTTTTGACAAAGGATATACGCTGGCAGCAGACTATCAGAAAATGTTCCTGGATGTAAACTGCAGTGAATTTATATTCGCAAAAGAATTCAGTGAGACCTATTACTGTCAGTTGACCTTTTATATTGGTACTGCGGGTAATAGCGGACTCGCATTGGCAGTTCCTTCTTTGAATATAGTGGATGCTTACGAAACAATAGACGGTGAAGTACCGGTTACCGATAGCGAGTTGGGAACAATCAATCCTAAATCGATGTACGACCCATCCAATCCTTATGTGAACAGAGACCCTCGTTTCTATGCATCGATCTATTATAATGGTGCTGATTTTATGGATCGTAAAATAGAAACTTATAAAGGAGGTTATGATGTAACAAATCAGGATGCCACCATGACTGGCTACTATATAAGAAAATTCATAGAGGAAGATAAAGGCATTTCACAAACCCAACATTATACAGGTCCTTTCCCGTTATTCCGATTATCTGAAATGTATCTCAATTATGCAGAAGCTCAATATCATTTGGGAAATGAAGATCTTGCACGTGAATACATTAATAAGGTAAGAGGTCGTGAAGGAGTAAAAATGCCTCCTGTAACAGCCACTGGAGAGGAATTGCTGAATAAAATATACCACGAGCGTATGATCGAACTTGCGTTTGAAGGACATCGTTATTTTGACGTACGTCGTTGGAAGATTGCTGAAAAAACAGAAACTACTCATATTATGGGTCAAGAGATCATAAAGAATAATGATGGAACATTAACTTATAATCGCCATAAATTGACTCAGGATTCCCGGAAAAATGAATGGAAAGATGCATTTTATCGCTTACCCATTGCTTTTTCTGAAATTCAAAGAAGTAATAATAGCCTGGAACAAAACTCCGGTTATGAGATAAAATAGTTTCAGTTTTAACTCTGAAAAATATGTTTAATCTAAGGACTGTAGTATTCTAATACAGTCCTTAGAACTTTATAAGCGTCCCGAACATGTGAAAAATGTTAATCTCTATATCCCCATAAGGAAAACTAATGTAATGCTTTATAAAAACAGTTTATCAAAATAGAACGATGAGTAAAAAAATAATATCTGTAATTATTGCTATCCTATTCTTTACCAGCCTAATATCGGAAACCGTTCATGCGGTAAAAAAATCAGATACAGAAATCGATAACTTTCTGAATCCACCCAAAGAAAACCGCCCGTGGGTGTTTATGTGGTGGTATGATAATGTAGATAAACCTGCTATAACAGAGCATTTGGAAGAACTTAGTAAAAAGGGAATAGGTGGAGTTCTTGTGTTTTATCATGGCGGAATGCCCAACGTCCCTTTTTTAGGTGAGGCCTGGCTTGAGCTATATCGCCATACCGTACGAGAATGTGCCCGCCTGGGCCTGGAATGTGGGGCTAATGTAAGTAGCGGCTGGCCTTCCGGTGGTCCCTGGATTGACCAGAAAAATGGGGCAAAACGTGTAGCCTCTAGTGAAACAATCCTTGAAGGACCATCTCAGTTTTCAGGGGAATTAAATACTCCAACCGGAATTACGGGATTATACAAAGACGATGCTGTTTGGGCTTATCCAGTCCATGATTCCATTTCATTTAAGCCTTCTATTTCAGTTAGCAGTAATGCCAAAGATATCAACAATATGTTGGACGGCGATTACAATACCGCCTGGAATCCGGAAAATGAGACGGAAGAGCCATGGATTCTTTTTGATTTTAAATCTCCCCAAAAGGTTGATTTTGTTTATCTTGAGCGAGAGGGGACAACAATACTCGAGTCTTCGGAAGATGGGAAAACATATCAACCAGTCGATACACTTCATTCGATTGGTGATGTCTATCAAAATGTTTTTCAACCCGTTCCCGAGCGTACAGCCCGTTTTTTCCGGCTTGTCCTGAAAAAGGGGAGAGGCGAATCTGTCCGTATGGTATCTCTCGGAACTAAAAGCGACGTTCATCAGGTAGCTTTAATGAATGCCAAACGCGGCCTGATGAATCCATTAACCCCCATTGGCACATCAAAACTAGAAGTAGAACAAGCTTTCCCTTTAACTCCATTACAAGCTTCTTCTAAAAACTCACCTCTTCGCATAGAAGACGCTATTGACTTGACCAATAAAATATCACCGGACGGAAGTTTAAACTGGAAAGTCCCGGAAGGAAAATGGAAAATCATTAGAGTAGGAACCGCTTTTGTTGAAATCCCGGCAGGCGGAGGTTTATTGCCCGACTATTTATCAGTAGAATCCACAGACTTTGATTTTGATCACAGCAGCGGAGTATTGATCCGCGAAGCAGAAAAACAAGAGGGAACAACTTTTAAATATTTACATGAGGATAATGTTGAAATTCATGGTATCTATTCATGGACAGAGAATATGTTGGAAGAATTCCGTAATCGACGGGGTTATGACCCAAAACCTTATCTTGCAGCTATGGCCGGCGAAATAGTTGAAAATACGGATATTACAGAACGTTTTTTGAATGATGTACGTCGAACGATTGCTGATTGCGTCGCTGACGGACACTATAAAATATGGGCAGACCGTGCCCATGAAAAAGGGGTACAGGTTCGTGCAGAAGCCGGAGGACAACATCTTCCAAGATTAATGATGAATGACGGTTTGAAAAATCTGGGAAGAATGGATGTTCCGGTCGGAGAATTCTGGTATGGCGGTCAATGGAGTGAAAACCAATGGATCCCGGCAGTGCATCACAGTGGATCACTTTCGGAAGAATGGTATGAAGGACGTCAGAACGTCAATACTAAACAGGCAGCCAGTGCCTCTCATTTATATGGAAAAGAAAAGACGGCTTCGGAGGCATTTACCAGTTTTACTCATTGGGTCAGTTCGCCTGCCACTCTATTGCCACGAGCCAATGTCGCTTTTTGTGAAGGCATCAACGACATAACCTTCCATGGTTCTGCAACATCCGGTCCTGCCAATGGTATGCCGGGAACTGTATTTGCAGCCGGAGTTCATTTTAATAACCGGATTACATGGTGGAACCGGGCAAAATCATTTACAGATTATCTGGCACGCTGCCAATACATGCTTCGACGCGGACATTTTGTCGCAGATGTACTTTATTATGAAGGAGATCTCGTACCTTGTTTCGTATCTCCGAAGAATATAGATCCTGACCGTGGTTTTGGATATGATTATGATGTATGTAATACAGAAATTATCATGAGCCGCTTATCCGTTCGGGATGGCCGGATTTACCTGCCTGACGGAATGAATTATCAAGTACTTGTTCTTCCTGAATCCGGGATTGTCCCGATTGAAGTCGCTCGTAAAATACTCGAATTAGTACAGGAAGGAGCGACTGTCATAGGTCCGCGATTCATAAAAACCCCCGGATTAAAAAACTTTCCTGAAAGTGAGAAAACGCTTCGTGAAATTACTGAAAAGCTATGGGGCAAAACAGAAGGTCCGGTAGATCGTGCCGTTGGCAAAGGACGAGTCGTCAGCGGAGTCAAAATTGCAGAAGTTATGAAGAAAAAAGCGATTGAAAGGGATTTCTCATACATGAATGAGAATGAAATTGCATGTTATGGAACGACTCCGGTAAAAATAGATTTTATCCATCGCAAAGAAGGAGAAACGGATATATATTTTATTATCAACCGTAGGAATACCACTGAAAATATAGATGCCAAATTTCGTATAACAGGAAAATTACCAGAATTCTGGAATCCGGTAGATGGTTCTTCCTGCCCAGCAAAAGCTTTTTCAATCAGTGGTTCCAGAACAACTATACCTATGGAACTAGCTCCATACCAGGGCATTTTTGTTGTTTTCCGGAAACCGACATCTGAGACCCGGCTGGATGGAAATAATTATACAAATTATGAAGTACTTAAAACACTTGACAGTTCCTGGAGCCTTCATTTTAATCCGAAATTGGGTGGGCCCGAAAAACCTATAATTTATAAGTCACTACAGGATCTGACAACAAGTTCTGTTCCCGAAATCAAGTATTATTCCGGCGCTGTAGTTTACCGCAAAGAATTCGATCTTGACAAAATTTCAAAGGAAAAGCTTTTCCTTGATCTTGGCACAGTCCACGATCTGGCTAACATCCGTCTGAATGGGAATGATCTTGGTACAGTGTGGTGTGCTCCATGGAGACTTGATATTTCTGAATATTGTAAAACTAAAGGAAATGTTCTCGAAATAGAAGTAACTAACACTTGGTGGAACCGACTGGTTTATGATGCGTCATTGCCTGAAAAAGAAAGAATTACCAAAACAAATATTGGTTTCTCTCCAACTTCCGGACTGATGCCTTCCGGTCTTATAGGACCTGTAACAATAAAAAAAGAGGACACTTCAAAACCATAGATCCCGATTACAAAATTTCTACTATATGGAAATAACGTATTCGAGATATATCTACCAATCACTAAAATAAATACATCATGAGATATTTAGATTTTTTGAGGAATTGTTTTACCGCTGCTGCTTTCCTTGTTAGTTCCTACGGAGCAGCCCAACATCCGGTACTACCTTCTGATAATGAATTAAACAGCCCTTTCGGAAATACAGATAGAAAGAACTTCCAATCTCCATCTAAAGTTTATTATCCGGAAACCTGGTTTCACTACATTGGAGGAAACGTTTCAAAAGAAGGGATTACCAAAGACCTGGAAGCAATATCAAAGACCGGAATTTCCGGGATTCAATTGTTTCACGGACAGTTTGGAGGTCCGTGGCCGGGAGTAGAACCTCAAATAAAAAGTTTGAGCCCTCATTGGGATGATGCTGTACGCCATACCGCAGAAGAATGTAAACGTTTGGGATTACGTTTCACGATGCTGAACTGTTCCGGATGGGCAACATCAGGAGGGCCATGGATTGAGACATCGAATGCCATGCGTCATCTGGTATGGAGCCGGACTGATATCGATGGAGGAGTACATATAAACAAAAAATTATCTGTCCCACAACCAAGTGAAGAAATCTGGCGTGATTACAAAGACATTACAGTACTGGCATTCCCGACTCCCCTGGATGATACAAATAGCCCTCTCATCCCTATGGAAATAAGAAGTAACCATGAAATGGACTGGAATGATTTTTTTCAGGGAAAGATGAAACAGCCTGTAAAACTCCAACCAACCACAGAAGATGCTCCGCATTGGTTTGAGGTTACATTTCCAGAGGCAACGCCCCTTCGAGCTGTGGAATTTCCCAGTATCAATTGGTTTAATCATCCTCAATGTTATGAGCCGGGAGTAACAGTAAATATACAAGCTGTTTTACCAGATGGTTCCGTGAAAGACATAATAAAAACAGATATACCTCAAGCCAATTCTCAAGACAACAAACCTTTTACCCTGGCCTGCTCCGATGTTTATGGAGTAAATAAATACCGGATATCTATTGTCAATAAACACAACATGTCTCTATCTTCGCTCCTCTTATACTCCGCCGCCCGTAAAAACAACTGGGAGTCAGAAGCCGGATGGACTTTACGAAGCATTGAACGCAACGGGGCTTTTCCTACGCAAGACAAAAAAGCCTTCATCGACATTGATCAAATTCAGGATATTTCATCTTTTATGGATAAAGACGGAAATCTGAACTGGACCGTACCTGCCGGTAAATGGACCATATTACGAATCGGGCACGTAAATACGGGACAAAAGAACAGTCCTGCCCCTCCCGAAGGAACCGGATGGGAATGTAATAAATTTGCCCCATCAGGAGCAGAGGCCCAATTCGACGGTTATATAGGACGCCTCATCAAAAATAACGGAGTACTGGCAGACGGATTACTGAATGGTATGTTGATAGATAGCTGGGAATGCTATACACAGACATGGACCGATAATATGGAAAATGAATTTAAACGTGTAGCAAATTATCAACTCCGTAAATGGTTACCTGCTGTATTCGGTTATGTTATTAAAGACCACGAAACGACTACACGTTTCTTACACGACTGGCGTGCTACTACAAACGATCTGTTCACTCACAACTTTTATGGAAGAATGACAGAACTGGCACATGAAAACGGCCTGTACATGACCTACGAGACAGCAGCCGGAGATGTATTCCCCGCTGATATACTTGAGTATTTCAAATTTGCAGATATACCCATGTGCGAATTCTGGCAACCGATGACTGAGAATTTTGTCGGTTCTTCAAATTTCAAACCTATCAAACCGGCAGCATCTGCTACACGCCTGTACGGTAAGCCACGTCTAGCAGCAGAAGCCTTTACCTCTTTCGACCTGACATGGGACGAACACATGAGCATGTTCAAAGAAGTGGCAAATGTGAATTATGCAGATGGCGTTACTCATCTTGTTTTTCACACCTATACACACAACCCCCAGAATCCGTTCTTTGCTCCGGGAACATCCTTCGGATCAGGCATAGGCAGCCCATTCTTACGGGGACAGACCTGGTGGAAATATATGCCTGAATTAACGACCTACCTTTCACGTTGCAGTTATATGTTAGAGCGTGGAAAACCGGTTTCTGATGTGCTCTGGTATCTAGGAGATGAAATAAATCATAAGCCAAATCAAAATGCACCATTCCCGGAAGGTTTCAAATATGATTATTGTAACCCTGATATTTTATTGAACCGGCTTTCCGTTAAAGAGGGCAAGATAGTGACTCCTGAAGGAATCAGTTACCGTGTATTATGGCTTCCTGATACTCCGAGAATGCTACCGGAAACTTTAGAAAAAATATATGAACTGCTTCGGGCCGGAGCTACTGTAATAGGGAATGCACCCGAGAAGCTTGTAACTCTTACAGGAGGAAATACGGCTCAACAACGTTTTGACAAAGCAATTAAAAACATCTGGGGAAAAGCGAGTCAGAAAGGCATCAGAAAAGTCGGTAAAGGATATATAATTTCAAATACTCCACTCGACACGGCTTTAAAAGAATTAAAAATAACTCCGGATGTAACAGGAGGGAAAGCTTTATGGTCGCATCGACAGGTTGAAGATGCCGACTGGTATTTTGTATGTCCGCAAAAGGGAGAAGATTTCAACGGCATTCTCAATTTCCGTTGTGAAGGAGAGGTCGAACTTTGGGACCCGGTAACAGGAACTTCAAAACCGATCGAAAGTTCCAGTAACGGCAACCGTACATCTGTTAAGTTGGCTCTACCTGTCGCAGGCTCTTGTTTCGTCGTATTCCATCACTCAAAAAATAATAAATCCCAATATGAAATAGAGAAACAGAATAAAAAAGTTTCATCTGTATTACTTTCTAATCCATGGACTCTGACTTTCCCTTCCGGATGGGGAACACCGTCTTCATTGGAACTTACAGATTTAAAACCGTGGAAAGATATGGACCTTCCAACCGAAGGTAAAGCCTTTTCAGGGACTGCTATTTACAAAACATCTTTCAATATAGATAAAATTGAAAAAGGGATGACTGTTTCTTTGGACCTGGGAAAAGTAGAAATGATAGCTTCCGTATCAGTCAACGGAAAACCTCTCCGTACATTATGGGCTCCACCATATAGTCTGGATATAACAGAAGCTGTGAAAACCGGAAAAAATACACTGACTGTAGAAATAACAAGTACCTGGTTCAATCGTCTTGTCTATGATGCCGGACAACCGGAAGAGATGCGTAAAACATGGACTATAAACGGCCCTTCAAAAGATGCCCCTTTAAGGGATTCAGGACTTCTTGGGCCTGTTAAGTATAACATAACAAGTTTTTAAGCAATGAAAAAAATAATTTATACCTATTTTACACCACTGATAGTCTGTTGCCTTCTCTGTTGCTGTACAAAACAACAGAAGAATACCGTGGACTTCACAGAAGTTGAGAAAAACTTCAAGGATATCCCCGCTGATATACAGACCTCCATATACTGGTACTGGATCAACGATAATATATCCAAAGAGGCTGTAATAAAAGACCTGCACTCGATGAAAGAGGTCGGTATCAACCGGGCTTTTATCGGTAATATCGGACTATCTCCACAAGAAGCCCCCTACGGAAAAGTCAAGATCTTTACCGATGAGTGGTGGGATATTATGCATACTGCACTGAAAACCGCTACGGAATTAAACATTGAAATAGGACTTTTCAACAGTTCCGGATGGAGCCAGTCAGGAGGTCCATGGATCAAGCCTGAACAAGCGATGCGATATCTTACATATTCGGAAGTCAAAGTAAAAGGCCCAAAAAAATTACAACAACATCTTACAGAGCCGACAAAGGATTTCCAGGATGTTAAGGTAATTGCCATGCCCGTAAATAAGGACTACTTAATTAATTTGTTGGAAAAAGGGACTTATACCATTTCACCTTCAAATATAAAAGCGGATCTGAACACTGGGAAAGAGTTGACCTTCAATGATAAAGAAATTACTATCGATATTACCTTACCGAAAGAGGCTACAGCGCGAAGCCTTGTTCTCTATCCGGCAGAACGACCAATAAGAGCGAAAATTGAACTGCAGGTTCAAGAGGGGGATTCCTTCAAAAACATTAAACAGTTCACCTTAAATCGCACTAACCCCGCATTGAATGTTGGTTTCGAACCTTATGCTCCCGTCGCTATCAGCTTACCGGAAGTAAAAGATCAGAAACTCCGCCTTGTGATGGAAGCCAATCCGGGAAGCGGTATCAAGCGTATCCTGTTATCTCCTTCACCTGTAATGGAAAGGTTTGCAGAAAAATCATTGGCAAAAATGCATCAGACACCACTCCCCTATTGGCATGATTATTTATGGGATGAACAACCCGATGTTACCAGTTACAAAATGGCACAACCGAATGAAATCCTGGACATCTCTGGCTATATGGATGACCAGGGACTGTTAACCTGGGATGTTCCCGAAGGAGAATGGATTATTATGCGTACGGGAATGACACCGACAGGCGTCACAAACAGCCCGGCTTCTCCGGAAGGCACAGGACTCGAGGTGGATAAAATGAGCAAAGAACATGTAGCCAGTCATTTCGATGCCTATCTGGGAATGATCCTGGAGCGAATTCCTGCTGACGATCGTAAAACATTAAAAGTTGCGGTTCAGGACAGTTATGAAACCGGAGGACAAAATTTTACTGACGATTTTCTGAAAGAATTCCAAAAACGCTATGGCTACGACCCCGTGCCTTTTCTTCCCGTATTCAAAGGCCATATCATTGGTAGTCCTGATTTGTCTGATCGTTTCCTATGGGATGTCAGAAGGTTCGTTGCCGACAAAATATCCTATGATTATGTCGGAGGGTTAAGAAAAATAAGTCATGAACATGGAATGACCACCTGGCTTGAGAATTACGGGCATTGGGGATTCCCTGGCGAATTTCTGCAATATGGCGGTCAGTCCGATGAAGTCGGCGGTGAATTTTGGAATGAAGGAAACCTGGGGAGTATCGAGAATCGTGCAGCTTCTTCCTGTGCCCATATTTATGGAAAACCAAAGGTCTCTGCCGAGTCATTCACCTGCGGAGAAGGTTCGTACAGTCGTTATCCTGCAATCCTGAAACAACGTGGTGACTGGTCGTTCACTGAAGGTGTCAACAATACTCTTTTACATGTTTATATCCACCAACCTTACGAAAACAGACCACCCGGAGTCAACACCAGTTTCGGCAACGAATTTAACCGCCTGAATACATGGTACTCACATTTAGGTCTTTTTGTTTCTTATATCAAACGTGCCAATTATATGTTACAGCAAGGTCAGAATATAGCTGATGTCGCTTACTTTATTGGAGAAGATGCACCAAAGATGACAGGCATACGTGATCCTGAAATACCCAAAGGATATTCATATGATTACATTAATGCAGAAGTTATAGAACGTGACCTGACAGTAAAAGACGGAAAGTTGGTATTGCCACACGGCACATCTTACCGCGTACTGGTATTACCTAAACTGGAAACCATGCGCCCATCTGTCCTGAAGAAGATTGAACAGTTGGTTGCTGACGGGGCGGTTATCCTCGGTCCTCCCCCTAGCCGTTCACCCAGTATGGAGAACTACCCGGTTGCCGATCAGGAAGTAAATGCACTCGCAAAGAAAATGTGGGGCGATCTATCCGTAAAACAACGTTCTTATGGAAAAGGGACTATCTATACCGACGTGGAGTTAAAAGAGGTTCTGGACAGATCAGGCGTGATTCCCGACTGTCAGTTCGGAGAAAATGATCCGGTCCTTTATGTTCATCGCACAGCCGGAGATAATGAAATCTATTTTATCACGAACCAAAGTGACCGGACGATCACCGTTTCTCCACAATTCCGTGTACAAGGGAAAGTTCCCGAATTATGGGATGTTGTAACCGGGTCAATCAGACCATTACCTGCTTTCATACAGGGTAAAGAATCGACAACCGTCCCGTTGCAACTGGAAGCATACGAAAGTGGGTTTATCGTGTTCCGTAAAACAGGTAAACCTGCCGCTACCGGTGTGGAGGATAATTATCCGAAACCGGAAATTATTACTAAAATAGATCAGCCCTGGCAGGTTCTTTTTGAATCAGACCAATATAAACGGGGACCTGCTCAACCGGTTACATTCACAACGCTCACGGATTGGAGTAAACATGAAGATGAAAGTATCAGATATTATTCAGGGACTGCCATATACAAAACAACATTTGACGTAAAAAAGAAGCCCGAAGGAAAACTTTTTGTAGATTTGGGGCAGGTTACGGCAATGGCCAAAATAAAGATCAATGGTAAATATGTCGGTGGTGTTTGGACAGCTCCTTACCGGATAGAAGTTTCAGATGTGATAAGAGACGGTATCAATGAACTGGAGGTAGAAGTAGTTAATACCTGGATGAACCGTCTGATCGGTGATTTGCATCTGCCAGAGGCAGAACGTCCGACATGGGCGCATCATAATTCATGGAATGTTCATTCACCTTTACAGACCTCCGGATTATTAGGGCCTGTCAATTTGTTATCAATAAAATATAAATAGATACAATTATGAACAATAAATTCCTTTTATCATTAATACTTACAATAGGATTATGTAGCACTGTATCCCTTGCCAAGGCGGATAACCCCGACCACCCCAATAACCGTTATCCGCTCATAAGAAAACCCTACATAGAACTACCATTGGGTAGCATCAAAGCCAAAGGTTGGCTTCTGGAGATGCTGGAGCGGCAAAAGAAAGGGGCGTCCAGTCAAATGGACGTCCTGTATCCGGAAGTGATGGGGGCACGTAACGGATGGCTCGGTGGTGACGGCGACCAATGGGAAAGAGGTCCGTACTGGATAGACGGATTATTACCCTTAGCCTATATCCTGGACGATAAGGAGTTGAAGCAAAAGGTACAGCCCTGGATAGAATGGACTTTGAAAAGCCAGCGTGAAGACGGTTTCTTCGGTCCTGCCAGGGACTATAGTCCCGAACCCGGCATTCAAAGGGATAATTCCGCAGACTGGTGGCCCCGGATGGTAATGCTGAAGATCATGCAGCAGTATTATTCGGCAACAGGAGATAAACGGGTGATCGACTTTATGAGTAACTACTTCCGTTATCAGTTAGCGACTCTTCCTTCTACCCCACTGGGTAACTGGACCTTCTGGGCCGAGTACCGTGCCTGCGACAACCTGCAGGCCGTATACTGGCTTTACAATATTACCGGAGAGAAATTCCTGCTCGATCTAGGAAATCTCTTACATAAGCAAAGCTACGATTTCGTCGACATGTTCCTTAACCGGAATGACCTAACCCGTTTCAACACGATTCATTGTGTGAACCTGGCACAAGGACTCAAGGAGCCGGTTATCTATTACCAGCAAAACCCGGATAAGAAGTATCTGGATGCAGTAAAAAAAGGACTGGCCGATATTCGTCAATATAACGGACAGCCACAAGGAATGTACGGAGGAGATGAAGGATTGCATGGCAACAATCCGACCCAGGGTTCCGAATTATGCTCTGCCGTAGAATTTATGTATTCACTGGAAAAGATGATGGAGATAACGGGTGATCTGACTTTGACAGACCATCTGGAACGGATCGCTTTCAACGCCCTCCCTACCCAGATAACAGATGATTTTATGGATAAACAATATTTCCAGCAGGCCAATCAGGTAATGGTCACACGCCATACCCACAATTTCTATGAGGATGCCAACCATGCAGAAACAGATATTATCTATGGGACACGGACCGGATATCCTTGTTGTTTCTCCAATATGCATCAGGGATGGCCTAAATTCACTCAAAGCCTTTGGTATGCTACACCGGATAATGGTATTGCTGCGCTGGCTTATTCTCCTTCGGAGGTGACGACAAAGGTTAGCAACGGCCATAGAGTAACTGTTACAGAGGACACTCATTACCCGATGGATGATAAGATACAGTTTACCGTCCGGCTACTCGACAAGACCAAAGAGGTTGACTTTCCGCTCCATTTGCGTATCCCCGGATGGTGTAAAGATGCGACTGTTACCGTTAATGGCGTTCCTGAATCTACTGCCAAAGGAAACAGCACGGCGATTATACGTCGAACATGGAAAACCGGCGACCAGGTCGTTTTACACTTACCGATGGAAGTAACGACAAGTAAATGGTATGAGAATTCAATCGCCGTCGAACGCGGTCCGCTGGTCTATGCACTGAAGATGGAGGAGAAATGGGAAAAGAAAAAATTTGAAGGAGATGATATTACACAGTTCGGTCAATCCTACTACGAAGTCACTTCACCGACCAAATGGAATTATGGAATACTGGCTTCAGCTCCCGAAAATACAAAGGAGAATTTCCAGGTTACGATCGACAAAGCCAAACAGGCAAATAATTATTTCTGGAACGTAGAAAATGCCCCTATCCAGATCAAGGTAAAAGCGAAGGAAATACCTTCCTGGCAACTATACAATGAAATGGCAGGCCCTCTCCCCTTCTCTACCGGCAGAAGTAAAAACCCTGTAGAAGAGATCACTCTGATTCCTTACGGGTGTACAACGCTACGTGTTTCAGAGTTTCCGTTAGTAAGATAATACGGGATCATTCCTGTCAACAATCCTTTCGCCGGACACGGTCATGTACTATGTTTGGCGAAAGGGTTTCCAGATAAGAAATAGTTCCTCACTTCAGAAAGAGTAAATAAAAAATAGGCAGGTAATCTTTCAAGGCAATCCTCAACACCTTCAAAGACCTGGTTATATGGTATTCAACTCCTTTCGGGCTGATAGACAACTCCTCTGCTATTTCCTTTACAGTACGGCATTCATACCGGCTTAACTCGAAGACACGCCGGGTTTGTTCCGGCAAAGCCTCCAATGTTTCTTTTACGATACGGGTTATCTCTGAGGAAAATATTTCTTCCAGATCACAAGCCTGTAGAGTAGAGATCCGATAGCCCAGATCACGGGCCATTTTAGATGAGATCGAATCGGAGACAGACTGCTTTACATCCTGATGTTTCAGATAATTCAAAGCACCGTTTTTCAGCATCATAACAAGTAAGGATAACGGATATTCCACCTTTTCCTTTTTGCTGGTATCCCACAAATTAATTAAAGCCTCAGACACAATATCTTCTGCAGCCATATCATCCCTGACATATGACTTTACAAACAAAAACGAACGTTTATAGTAGTTTGTGTATATCTCGCTGAAACTTATATTACTCATCTCCTCTGGAATCTAAAGAAGGCTCTCTCTCCATTTATCTCAATACCATACAAAAATAAGATTTATTCCATAATAGTCAATAGCTATTGGTAATAATTCTTTTTTAATACTTATATTGCTTATCACAACTGCATTCCTTTCATATCACAGTTGGATTCCGTTTGTTTCACAGATGGATTTCTTTTGTTTCACAACTGTGATATGCAAAGAAGGACGTAGTGATAAGATAAACGATACGCCGTGTTAACAGCAACATCACCCTAGTGGCAACACTCTCCCCGGACTAATGGAGACTATAAAGCATTATACCGTGACGGCGATACACCGAACTGATTCGTAAAGTGCTTGCGGAAAGTATTGATATCGTTATAACCGACCATTTCAGCCACCTCCTGAACAGAATATTTCTTCTGCATGATCAGGGAAGCGGCCTTGCTGATACGGATACTGCGAATCACTTCGATAATCGACAAGTTACTTTGCTGCTTCATCTTCCGGTATAAAGTAGGCTGGCTGAGGTTCAACAGGCCTGCCAGACTTTTGGCACTGAAATCCGGGTTTGTCAGATTGGTTTCGACGATGCAGATCACCTGCTGCATGAAAAGACTGGCCTGCTCTTCTTCCTCCGGCTTTTCTACCGTATGTTTCAGCATCAGAGTTTTCGTATAGATGCGTTTCAACTGTTCACGCATGCGGATTAGGTTCTCTGCTTTGGCCTTGAGCACTTCGGGATTGAAAGGCTTCATGATATAGTCGTCCACACCGATCCGGGTACTTTTCAACAAATCCTCCTCCTCTGCTTTGGCCGTCAGCATGATGATCGGGATATGAGCCGTCTGCAATTCCTGCCTGATCTCCTGACAACAGGTAAAGCCGTCTTTGACCGGCATCATTATATCCGAAATGATCAGGTCAGGGATCTCTTCACTGGCAATCCGCACGCCCTCTTCACCGTCTCGAGCTTCCAGGACACGGTATTTTTTCTCGAATAGAGTATGAATATAATATCTTATCTCATCGTTATCTTCAATGACCAGCAATTTCTTACCTGATTCGAGGGATCTCTCTTCACGAACCTTTTCCGGCGCAATGAATACTTCCTCCTTCTGGTCATCACGGGTATCCTCAACCTGTTGATATACATCTTCTTTAAAATGCTCACGTCCTAACGGAAGGTAAAGGATAAACTCGGAACCTTTACCGGGAACACTGTTCAGCAAGACTTTCCCATGATGGAGATCCATCGTGTTTTTAACGATACGCAAGCCGATACCCACCTTGGTAGAAAATGAGGGATCATTTTCGCCCGTTATAAAAGATTCAAAAATGCGTCCCTGCAAATTTTCAGCGATACCGGGTCCATTATCCGTAACAGATAATAAACAGAACATTTTCCCGTCCACCTCCTTCTCGGCGATCGCAACCCTTATCTTTCCGCCTTTCGGGGTATATTTGAGCGCATTCGAAAGGAGGTTCTTCAAAGCTGATTCTATTTTCGGGGCATCAATCCAGAGATAAAGAGATTGAATGCCAAAGTCCAAGATGTACTCATGCAAAACGATACGACTTTTTGGATGATATCCACTGATGTACTTTCGCTTATTTCAATCGCTTATCAGATGGATAAAATGGGGAATATAGACAAAGTGGACTTAAAAGTAGAAATGGAGTTTACTGGTCTGGCTGGGAACAATACAAACTATATGGCTATGTGTCAATCCCCTGACGGAATCATTTATATTGCGACCGATTGGGGAAATATAGTCACTTTCAATCCCAAAACACGTCAAATGACAAGCCAAGGCGATTTACCGAGAGTCAATAAAATTCACGTTCACCGCCTTCTTTATTCCGACGGTTCTGTCTGGATTGGAACCTGGGCCAACGGAGCGATCTGTTACAATCCGAAAACAGGTGTCTATACTCAATATAGCTATAAACCGGAGGATACGAAAAAAACTCTTTCCCATGGAGATATTTACCAGATGGTTTCTTTGGGAGACGGACGGTATTTAGCTGCTACATGGAATGGTTACACAGTTTTTATTCCTGATAAAGAAGAACCTACCCGTTATACAACAGAAGTCTATAACAACACTGCATCTCAACTTCATCGTAACTTGGAGACCCGAATGATCTCCGCTTACTATGATACGGAAGGTATCATCTGGATCGGAACACAAGGCGGAGGAGTGTATGCCTCCGATTTGCGAAAGCAATTTTATCAGCGCTTTCATCAGGAAACACATAATGAAATATGTGAAATGGCGACGGATGAAAATGAATATATCTGGCTAGCCACTTTCCATAAGGGTATTTTGAGAAGTACGGAACCTTTCAATCCTCAAAGCCGTTTGGAGTTTGAATCGGTCCCTGCCGGCTCGAGCAATACTGTTTTATGTGTGCTCAACGATAAAAAAGGAAACTTGTGGTTCGGAAACGGTCAGTCCGAACTAATTCAGTATAATTCCGAAAATAAAACCTTTACCGTTTATCCTGTCCGTATTAAAGACAAACCTGAGTGGTCTGGTTCCATCTGGTCTTTATTGATTGACAATCAAAATCGTTTATGGCTGGGAACTTCCAACGGGTTATTGTTGTTTGATCGCCAGACAAAAGATTTTGTCTATTACCCTGTCGGTTCCGGAACCATACGGGCAATGGCAGAAGTACCCGATAAATACTTCTTGTTAGGATTGTCATACGGCTTAGTAAAGTGTTCTTTGAATGGTCAACCTATTCGATCGGACTATGAAAAAACAGCTGATATTCCAGTCAGGGACATACGTTCCCTTTATGCTGCTTCAGACGGAAAACTCTATATAGGTTATTCCGACGGATTTGGGGTAATGGATATTCAATCTGATTCAATCGAGAATTTTTACACAACCCATAATGGGTTAAGCAGTAATTATATAGGTTGTATTTGTGAAGATGCGGAAGGACGTATTTGGCTAGGTTCCGCTTCGAGTGTTTGTAACTACAGCAGACATCAGAAATTGTTCTATAATTACTATATATCCGGTAATAACCGCTCAGTCATCTTTTATAAGGATTTTCTGTTTTGGGGGAATAATAAAAACATAACCTATTTCCTCCCGAATGAAGCAATGAACAACCACTTTATTCCCGGTAAAGTAGTAATAACTCAATTGGAAGTAGATAATAAAACAGTTGAAATCGGGCAAAAGATAAATAATCAAGTCATTCTGAAACAAGGTATTCCTTATACTCACGGATTAACATTAAAGGCTGCTAATAATAGTTTTTCATTGATGTTCAGTAATCTGACCTACTCGGATGACCTGCAAAAATATAATTACCGGTTAAGTCCGGCTCAATCGAACTGGTTGACAATCAATGAAGGTGAAAAGGTTTCGTATGCAAACTTACCTCAAGGGAAATATGTTTTTGAAGTACAAAGTATTATGGCAGACGGTTCTAGCGGCTATCTGACATCCATGGATATCAACATCCTGCCTCATTGGTATGAAACAATTTGGTTCCGTCTTCTAATCATCATCACAATCGGTTTTATTATATATTATCTGATTCGCCGTGTAAAAAAGGAGCAGGCACGTCTGAGGCATGAAGAACGGTTAAAACATGAATTGTTTGTTGCCAATCTGGAACGTGAGAAAGAGAAGCAAATCAACCGGGAACGCAGCAATTTCTTTACGAATGTCTCTCATGAACTTCGCACACCTCTGACACTGATTCTTTCTCCTTTACAGGAGTTATTGCAGACGGAACGCCTTTCACAAATTCTATATGATAAGTTATCATTGGTTTACAATAATGCAACCTCATTATCTACCCTGGTAAATCAATTACTCTATGTACAAAAAATAGAAGCCGGAATGGTGCAATTAAAACTGTCAGAAGTTGATATATATGTGCTGGTTAAGAATGTTATCACGTCTTTTAAGCATATTGCTGAGATAAAACAGACAGAGTTCATCTTGAACTCCGGTAAATTTCCCGTTTTCATTAATAG
>NZ_QUHH01000010.1:171603-215340 GCF_003479515.1 Parabacteroides sp. AF14-59
CATCTTGAACTCCGGTAAATTTCCCGTTTTCATTAATAGAAACAAAATGCTCCATACGGCGATCGAAACAGAAGAGTTGCCCGCTCACATTCAACCAAAGCAGATTATTTCCGGTTTCATGGATACTGGAAACTTTCATATAAAGCCCATCCGAACCGAAATTCTTTATATTTTTTCCATCATAACGGCTCAAACCATTATCTGTGCCAAACCACATAAAACCATCCATATCTTTATGAATACACAAGACTGTATTATCGGCCAGTCCGTTTTGCATGGTGAGCACCCTGATATCCTTTTCAAAAAAGGCATAACCGGAAAAACTATAAAAAATAGAGAATAGTATAGCGACAATAAATTTCCTCATCATCTAATTAACAAAGCTCCTCATTTAGATATTTCAAACATATACAAAGAAACAAAAAAAAGAGGATATTACCTCTAAACAAGACAAAGAAAAACAACATAAATATAATGCATGAATAATCTACCGACTATCCATGAATAAAACACCCAGTATCCTGTTTTTCAACAGAAAAAATAAAGAAAACGCCCATCGTTAATGAAGAAAACACATGTTATCCCTTCCAGGCAGACCTGATACTTTTGCTTACAAAGATTTAATAAAATTAGTATTAACAACCTTAAAACTAAAAAGGATGAAGAAAAGAGTCACTTTTTTAATTGTGCTGCTAATGGTTAGTATATTTCATATATACGCACAACAGCAAAACATTAGCGGTACTGTCATTGACAAGAACCTGAATGAACCCGTTATCGGAGCTTCCATTCAAATAAAAGGTACAACAAACGGGACTATTACCGATTTGGACGGAAAATTCTCTATCAATGCTTCGAAAGATGATATCCTGGTGATCTCCTACATAGGATACACTACACAAGAGATCAAACTTACCGGACAATCCAGTCTAAAAATAGAATTGAATGAAGACACTCAGGCACTGGACGAAGTAGTAGTAGTAGGGTTCGGTACCCAAAAGAAAGTTAATCTGACCGGAGCTGTAGCGACTGTCGATAAGAAGGTATTAGCATCCAGGCCGGTAACTTCCGTTTCACAGTCTTTACAAGGGGCAGTTCCCGGATTAAACTTATCCACCGCCGACCTGGGAGGACAATTGGGTCAGAACATGAACGTTAATATTCGTGGTACAGGAACGATCGGAAAAGGTTCCAAAGGCGAGCCACTTATCCTGATCGACGGCATGGAAGGAAACATGAACAACCTGAATCCGGAAGATGTTGAAAACATCTCTGTATTGAAAGATGCCTCCTCTTCCTCTATCTACGGTTCGCGGGCAGCGTTCGGCGTAATTATGATAACAACCAAAAAAGGTAAAGCCGGGAAAATGCAAATAAACTACAACAATAACGTCCGTTATTCCGGTCCGACCAATCTCCCTAATCAACTCGATTCATACCGTTTCGCAAATTTCTTCAATGAAGCTTCTATCAATCAGGGAGGTAGTGTCATTTTTGACGAAGAGACCATCGGTCGCATACAAAAATACATGGCCGGAGAATTAGCGGCAACGACTATTGCCAACGGTAACAACTGGCATTTTCATGAAAAAGCTAATGATAATGTAAACTGGTGGAAAAAACACTTCCAGTGGGCATGGTCGAACGAACATAATATCAGTCTGAGCGGTGGTACGGAAAAGATACAATACTACGCATCCGGAAGTTATCTGAACCAAAATGGTAACTTGCGTTACGGAGAAGATAATTATAAACGTTACAATGCAACTGCTAAGGTTAATACACAAATAAACAAATATGTAGATTTCAATATTAACACAAAGTTCGTACGTTTTGACCTCGACAACCCTATTTATCTGGAAGAAGGCGGACTTCTTTACCACGATATTGCCCGTATGTGGCCCATGATGCCTTTTAAAGACCCGAACGGTTATTATATGAGAAACGGAAAACTCAACCAGTTGGTAGACGGCGGACGTTCCAAGACCCATAACGATAATATTTATATGCAGGGACAGCTCGTAGTCCACCCGCTTAAAGGATGGAATATTTACGCAGAAGCCGGCATGAGAATTATCAATCAGAACAAGCAAACGAACTTGAATCCGATCTATGAACACGATGTAAACGGGAATCCGCAGGCATTAGCTTTTAGCGGAAGTTATTCTCCGGGAGCTTCGTTCGCACGCTCTGCTTACCTGAACAGTAATTTCTATACGACAAGCGTTTATACCGATTATACTTTACAGCTGAAAGACCATTACTTTAAGGCATTGATTGGTATGAATACCGAAGAATATGTCTATCGCGAATTAAGCGCCCAACGTCCCGATGTGATCAGTAGCCTTGTTCCGGAAATCAGTGCGTCTACCGGGGAGGATAAAATCAACAGTTCCAAATATAATGACTGGTCGACTGCCGGATTCTTCGGACGTATCAACTATTCATATAAGGACCGGTATATGGTAGAAATGAACGTTCGTTACGATGGTTCTTCCCGTTTCCTCAGAGACCAGCGCTGGAACGTGTTCCCTTCTTTCTCTTTAGGATGGAATGTAGCACGCGAATCGTTCTTCGAACCGATAAGTAACATCATCAATACGTTGAAACCGCGTGTTTCATGGGGTATGTTAGGAAATCAGAATACTGACTCATACTATCCGTTCTATCTGACACAAAGCGTAACGGCTAATGGCGGCAACTGGTTAATGAATGGCGGCAAACCGACAACGGCAGGAGTTCCGGGAATGGTCAGCAGCACACTTACCTGGGAAAAAATCTACAATACTAATATAGGTATCGACCTCGGCATGCTGGACAACCGCCTGAATGCAACTGCCGAGTATTTTATCCGCAGAACCAAAGACATGGTCGGACCGGCAGCCGAAGTGGGTGCCATATTAGGAACCTCTCTTCCGAACACGAACAATGCCGAACTGAAAAATAAAGGATGGGAAATACAACTGAACTGGAGAGACCAGATAGGAAAAGTGAATTACAATGCCGGATTTAATCTTTCAGACTATCGCGCTAAAGTTATTTCATACCCCAATGCTTCTAAAGCTCTTTGGGATGCAGACGGTAATACGCTTTACTACGACGGAATGACAAT
Source organism: Parabacteroides sp. AF14-59 (assembly GCF_003479515.1). Lineage (NCBI taxonomy): Bacteria > Pseudomonadati > Bacteroidota > Bacteroidia > Bacteroidales > Tannerellaceae > Parabacteroides > Parabacteroides sp. AF14-59. The sequence continues at coordinate 174,716 of NZ_QUHH01000010.1, forward strand.
CGGAGAAATCTGGGGATACGAGACGGAAGGTATCGCTAAATCCGATGAACAAATGACCGAATGGCTGGCCAACAATGACCAGAGTAAAATCGGTTCAGCCTGGGGAGCCGGCGACATTATGTATCGCGACCTGAACGGTGACAAAGTAGTCGACAGTGGAAACAGTACAGCTATAGATCATGGCGACTTAAAAGTAATCGGTAACAATACGCCTCGCTTCCGTTTCGGCCTGAGCCTGGGAGCAGATTGGAAAGGTTTCGATGTACAGATGTTTTTCCAGGGAGTTATGAAACGTGACATTTGGTTAGGCGGTCCTATGTTTTGGGGAGCTGATGGCGGAGAGTGGCAATCGGTTGGCTTTAGTGAACACCTTGACTATTTCCGTCCGGAGAACACAACTTCCGTATTCGGAGCAAATCTCGATTCCTACTACCCCAAAGCTTATCTGGGTGATAAAGGAAACAAAAACAAAAAAACTCAGACACGCTATTTACAAAACGGAGCTTATATGCGTATGAAGAACCTGCAAATAGGATATACATTCCCCCGAGCTTGGATGAATAAAGCGAATATCCAAAAGCTCCGTATTTATGTTAGTGCAGAAAATCTTTTCACTATCAGTGGCATAGCCGATATGTTCGATCCCGAAGCAACTGCTGCCAACGGATTCAGCAATGGTAAGACATACCCGCTATCTAAAACTATTTCATTCGGTTTAAATATCACTCTTTAAAATACAAAAACAATGAAAAAAAATCTATTATACATCATAACATTGGCTGGTGCTTTATGCTCCTGTAACGATTTTCTTGACAAAGAACCGTTGGACGCTGTGCCCACCGACAAATATTTATTGACTGAAAGTGATTTGGCTGCTTATTCGGCTAATCTGTACGATCAGCTTCCCTCCCATACACCCGGACAATATAATATGGGGGTATTCGTCACCGACAACAATAGTGACAACCAGGCCGCAAGCAATCCCAATAGTTCATTTGTGAAGGGAGAAACCCGCGTAGCACAAAGCGGAGGTGCCTGGGATTTTGGAAAGATCCGTAATGTCAACTATTTCATCGACAAAGTACGCCCCCGGCTCGAGAATGGGGAATTAAACGGAACAGAAGCCAACAATAAACATTATTTGGGAGAAATGTATTTCTTCCGTGCATATATCTACTATACCAAACTAGTTGCACTCGGCGACTTTCCCATATTGAAAAACTGGATTACAGAAGATTATGAGACTGTCAGGGAAGCAAGCAAAAGACGTCCGCGCAATGAAGTGGCACGTTTCATCCTGCAAGACCTGGACTCGGCCTATTATTACATGAAAGAAACTCCGCCCATGACCAACCGGCTGACTAAAGATTGTGCCGCCCTTTTGAAAAGCCGTGTAGCCTTATTTGAAGGTACATGGGAAAAATACCACAAAGGGACAGCACGCGTGCCGGGTGGTCCGGGATGGCCGGGAGCGAACAAAGATTATCTGAAAGATTTTTCAATCGACATCGATTCTGAAATAAGATTCTTCCTGACGGAAGCCAAAGAAGCTGCTCAAATAGTTGCCGATAAATATTCGTTATCCAGCGATTATTCGTCTCTATTCAACAGCCAATCGTTAAGTAGCACTTCTGAGGTATTATTATGGAGAGCCTATGATGCAAGTCTTACTCCTGCTGTCAACCATTTTGTAGTGGGTTATATACAACGTAACGGAGGTGGAAATACCGGATGGACACGCAGTATGATGCAATCTTACCTGATGGAAAACGGATTACCGATCTATGCGAATAACTCCGGTTATCAAGGTGATAAGACCTATGAATCCGTAGCAGCCGATCGTGACCCACGTTTAGGATACAATACCATTTTACCCGGTGAATTATTATCAGAAGGAGGAAGCAATATTGAATATCTTGTGAACGGATATGGTTATTATTATCGTGCACCTATCGTGCTGGGTCAGAATGAGAACAAATGCCCTACCGGTTATTCGGTAAAAAAAGGTCTGACAACAGATGCTGCACAAGGTCCGACGCTGCCTTCTACCACAGCTTGTGTAGTATTCCGGGCTGCTGAAGCATATCTGAATTATATGGAAGCCGATTATGAATTGAGCAACTCGTTAGATGCCAACAGTGGAAAATATTGGAAAGCTCTTCGTGCACGTGCCAATATGGATACCGACTATCAGAAAACAATAAATGCAACGGATTTAAATAAAGAATTGGATTTTGCCCGTTATTCCGGCTCTGAATTAGTATCAACGACTCTCTACAACATCCGTCGTGAACGCCGCATCGAGTTTGCTGCCGAAGGACTTCGTCTGAATGACCTGAAACGTTGGCGTGCATTGGATATGATGCAGGGATATCACGTAGAAGGTTTCGATTTATGGAGTGAAAATTATGCACGTTATACAACGCCAACTCCCACTCCGGCAGCAGATGTTACTCTTTCGGTCGTTAATCTGATAGAATCAGGAAATACAAATGCAAACGTATCTGCAAAATCAGAAAGCCAGTATCTTCGTCCTTACCGTATCAATACGAATAATATTGCTTACAATGGTTACAATTGGAACCAGAACAAATATCTGAACCCGATTGCCTTCGACCATTTCCGACTGACAACAGAAACAGAGGGTTCCACTGATTATGCTTCCTCTACAATTTATCAGAATCCGGGATGGAAGATAGAAACCAGCAGTCTTCCTGAAGGCGATTAATGATCTATTCATGATAAAACAAGACCTCCATATTTTCTCCGGGAGGTCTTGTTCTTTCAAAATGATATTGTATTCCACTATAATTATGTAACTTTACTGCACCATGAAAAAAACTATCACTCACACATTATTGCTATTTCCTATATTAGCAATGGGAATACAAGCACAAGAGAAACAGTCTTCTCCAAACCTGATCTTTATTATGGCTGATCAATGGCGCGGAGATGCTTTAGGATGCCTGGGTAAAGAGGCTGTAAAAACACCTCATCTGGATCAATTGGCATCAGAAGGTGTTAACTTTACCAATGCAATCAGCAGTTATCCGGTATCTTCCCCGGCACGTGGCATGCTGATGACGGGAATGTATCCTGTACATAGTAAAGTTACCGGAAATTGTAATTCGGCAACAGCCCCTTATGGAGTCGAACTGCCTACCTCGGCACGCTGCTGGTCGGACGTCCTGAAAGATCAGGGATATGAATTGGGGTATATCGGCAAATGGCATCTGGATGCTCCTTACCAACCTTATATCGATACGAATAACAACAAAGGGAAAATAGCCTGGAACGAATGGTGCCCTAAAGACCGTCGTCACGGTTTCAGTCACTGGATCGCCTACGGGACGTACGATTATCATCTAAAGCCTATGTACTGGGATACGGATGCCAGCCGCGAGGAATTCTATTTCGTAGACCAATGGGGGCCGGAATATGAGGCCGACCGGGCCATCGACTATATCGCCAATCAAGATAATAAACTCCGCGACGGGGATAAACCCTTCGCCCTGGTCGTATCCATGAACCCGCCTCACACCGGGTATGACCTGGTTCCCGATAAATACAAAGAGGTATACCGGAATGTAGATGTCGAATCACTATGCAACTCTCCCATCATCGCACCGAAAGGAACGGAATACGGGGATTTCTACCGGAAGAGCGTACTGGATTATTATGCTTGCATGACCGGCGTTGACGACCAGGTCGGCCGCATTATCCGTGCACTGAAAGAGCGGGGGCTTTTCGAGAATACCATCGTAGTATTCACCTCCGATCATGGTGACAGTATGGGGATGCACGATCATATCGGAAAGAATATTTACTACGAGGAAGCCATGCGCGTCCCGATGATACTCACCTGGCCGGAGAAGATCGCACCGCGCCAAGACTCGACACTGATGATCGGTTTTGCCGATCTCTATCCTTCACTATTGTCATTAATGGGCTTCCAGGAAGAGATACCTGCCGAAGTGGAGACGTTCGATCTGTCTGCTTCTATCCTTTCTCCCGACAACGTTCAGGAGGTAATACAGCCTTATTATCAAGTCTCCTCTGAAAATTTGACGACTGGTTACAGAGGTTTCCGGACAAAAAAATATACATTTGCAGTACACGCTACAAACGGCCAGACTGACGAATGGATACTGTTCGACCGCGAGCAAGACCCGTACCAACTAAACAATATTGCATCCGATCAGCCGGAACTGATTAAACAGTTTGCCAGCCGGTTAAAAGACTGGTTGAAGAAGACAAACGATCCTTTTACAAATAGCTTATAAACATAAACACATGAATACACGTTTTTATCTGGTAATCTTATTGATAGCAAGTTTTCTCCCGGCAATGGGACAACAAACGGAGATACCTCGCCCGGCACCTCATCAGTTGAAGTGGCACGAATCGGAAATGGGCGTCGTCTTCCATTATGACCTCCATGTCTTCGACGGCATTAAATACGGTCAGGGTAATAACCGTGTCCAGCCGATAGAGGATTATAATATCTTCAACCCGACCCAGCTGAATACCGATCAATGGGTACAGGCCGCCAAAGCAGCGGGAGCCAAGTTCGCCGTACTAACGGCAACACACGAGACAGGCTTTGCCATTTACCAGAGCGATGTCAATCCGTATTGCCTGAAAGCGTTGAAATGGCGCGACGGCAAAGGAGATATCATCCGAGACTTCGTCAATTCATGTAGAAAATACGATATAATGCCCGGCATCTATGTCGGCATCCGATGGAATTCACTTTTTGGCGTTCATAATTTCAAGGTACAGGGGGAAGGAGAGTTTGCCACCCACCGTCAACAATGGTATAAACATTTCTGCGAGCGCATGGTGGAAGAACTCTGCAGCCGCTACGGCGATTTGTTTATGATCTGGTTTGACGGTGGCGCAGACGATCCGAAAGGCGACGGGCCGGATGTATTACCCATCGTCACCAAGTACCAGCCTGAATGCCTTTTCTATCATAATGTAGACCGGGCGGACTTCCGTTGGGGCGGTTCCGAGTCAGGTACGGTCGGTTATCCCTGCTGGTCCTCTTTCCCCTACCCTTACTCACACAGTAACAACACGGAAGGAAGCCGTAACCATAACGATCTGCTGAAACATGGTGACCAGGATGGTAAATACTGGGTCCCGGCTATGGCAGACACTCCGCTGCGTGGCATGAACGGGCGGCATGAATGGTTCTGGGAGCCGGACGACGAGAATACCGTCTATCCGGTAGACAGCCTGATGAATATGTATTATAAGTCAGTCGGAAGGAATGCCACATTGATCGTCGGACTGACTCCCGATACGACCGGACTGATCCCTGCCGGCGATGTGCAACGGCTGAAAGAATGGGGTGACGAAATCAACCGCCGCTTCTCCTCTCCCATTGCCTCTGCATCGGGACAAAAGAAAAGCCTGACACTGAAACTGGACAAACCGCAGGCTGTCAACCATTGCATTATCCAGGAGAATATCGCTAATGGCGAACGTATCCGCCGGTATAAAGTGGAAGCCAAAGTAAACGGTAAATGGCAAACCGTCTGCGAGGGCGAGTCGGTCGGACATAAACGTATCGAACAATTCCCGGCAGTCGAAGCATCGGCTCTGCGCCTGATGGTCTCTCAATCGGTAGCACAACCGGATATACGCAACTTCAGTGTCTATAACGTTGAATAAATAAGAGATAAAATATACAAACATGAACAAAAGAATATTAGTATCACTCATAGCAATTCCCCTACTGGGAACGACAAGACAAGCCGAAGCGGCAACCCCGCAGGACCGGCCGAATATTATTCTCTTTTTAGTAGATGATATGGGCTGGCAGGATACTTCCCTCCCCTTTTGGAAGGAAAAAACCCATTACAACGAAGTATATGAAACGCCCAATATGGAACGTCTCGCCCGTCAGGGAATGATGTTCACCCAGGCGTATGCTTCCAGTATCAGTTCGCCGAGCCGTTGCAGCCTCTACACCGGTATGAACGCCGGACGTCACCGGGTAACGAACTGGACCTATCCGAAGAATGCCTCCACCGACCGTAAAAGCGATGTCCTGGAACTGCCGGATTGGAATGTGAACGGTATCTGCGAAGTTCCCGGCATCGAACATACCTACCAGGTCACTTCTATGGCCCAAATACTGAAAGATAACGGCTATCATACCATCCACTGCGGGAAGGCACATTGGGGAGCTCTCGATACACCGGGAGAGAACCCGTATCATTTTGGCTTTGAAGTGAATATTGCAGGACATGCCGGTGGCGGACTGGCAAGCTATCTGGGAGAAGCCAATTTCGGTAACCGGACAGACGGAAAACCGAGTCCCTGGTTCGCCGTTCCCGGATTGGATGAGTATTGGGGAAAAGATATTTTCATCACGGAAGCCTTAACCCAGAAAGCCATGAAAGCCTTGGATAAGGCACAACAATACGACCAGCCGTTCTTCCTGTATATGTCGCATTACGCCATCCACGTCCCGATCGACAAGGATATGCGTTTCTACCAGAAGTATGTCGATAAGGGACTGGGAGAGAAAGAGGCCGCTTATGCCGCCCTGATCGAGGGTATGGACAAGAGCCTGGGAGATATCATGGATTACCTGGAGAAGAATAACCTGGCAGATAATACCATTATCCTTTTCATGTCGGATAACGGCGGACTTGCCGCCGAACCGGAATGGCGTGACGGTGTCCCTCATACCCAGAACTCCCCGCTGAATAGCGGTAAAGGTTCTGCCTATGAAGGCGGTGTCCGCGAACCGATGATCGTCAGCTGGCCGGGAAAAGTACAGCCGCAAACCAAGACAGATAAATACCTCATCATCGAAGATTTCTTCCCTACCATCCTCGAAATGGCAGGCATAAAGAAATACAAAACGATCCAGCCTGTCGACGGTGTCAGCTTCATGCCGTTACTGACCAACACCGGCGATCCTTCCAGGGGACGCAGCCTCTACTGGAACTTCCCGAATCTTTGGGGAAACACCGGTCCGGGTATCGGAGCGACCTGCACGATCCGCCAAGGGGATTGGAAACTGATCTATTATTATGAGACTGGAAAGAAGGAATTGTTCAACATTCCCGACGATATAGGAGAAAAGAACGACCTGTCCGCCACTCATCCCAAACTGGTAAAGAATCTATCCAAAGACCTGGGGAAACAGTTACGAAAAATGGAAGCACAGCGCCCATCGTTCAAAGCGACAGGAAAGCCTTGCCCATGGCCGGATGAGATATAAATATTAACGGAGATCACTACTCTCTTTCAACAATATATCCTATCTTTGCCTGTAACAAAATTATTTAACTATGAAGAATAAGCAAAAGACAAGGATTGTAGCCGTTCCTGTCATACAGGAGCAGATGCGGAGAGAAGAAATAAATCTTCGCAAAGAGTATGGAATGTATTTATTGGACGTATCGAAGCTAATAGTCGGCGGAGCAGTTATTACAACGGCTATACAGATTAATACTGATAAATTTCTAATTATAACAATCGCTGTTAGTATTGCGGTGTTTTTCGGTATTTTTGGATTTATAGTATTAACCTTTAAAAAGAAATAAATATGGAACCAGCTTTATTATTATATATCCTTTTAGGTGTTGCTGGTCTTGGAGCTTTTCTTTTCGCCATATCTCCGGCAGGTCGCCGTTGGTTAGATAAGAATAGTTGAAAACAATAACTCAGGCACGGATTACACTCATCTAATTAATAGAAACGTGTAATCCGTGCTTGTTCTATTATATAAACTTCTCCCTCTTCTGCAAATTCAGTAGTCCTATCATCATCCAGACGATCCCTCCTATCAAAAGGAAAATACGATTCTTTACAATCAATCCTTCCCAGATCACCGGGAGGAAGTTATCGGGCACTTTAAAAGGATTCAGCAGGATATTCCAGAAAGAGCGTTCTATGAAATTCATTTTACTGGTAATCATCAGGAGAATAGCCAGGATGATCGTTAGTACGGCTGTACCGTTCCCGCTATGCGTTATCGTGGAGAACATAAAAGCCAGGTTACCGAAGAAAACAAGCGGGAACATCAACTGGATAGACATCTCAAACGGATTGACCGGATACAACAGCAAGGTAGCCAAATAGGAAAAAGCAACCAGGATAAAGAAAATAGCGACATAGATCATCAGCAAACGTACACCCCAGACCTTATATTTATAATCGGGAATACCAAAAAGTATCTCCAGTATCCGGCTGTCTTCATCGTTCTGAATACCGAATACGGCAGGATAGAAAACCAACAAGACACAAGGAAACATCAACAGGCTATAGATCAGACCTTCATTGATCTCCGCACGATTCCAGGCAGACTGAAACATAAAATAGGCAAAGAACACGAATGCAGCCAGCAAAAACCAGATGAATTTGCCGGCAAAGATGATCTTCAGATTATATTTTACTACTTTGGGCAGTAAAGGTATCAATTGCTTTATTGTCATAACTATCTTTTTATTACATATCTATCACTATTATCTTATACCGCTTAGCACTTGCATTCCATACTGTTCTTCACCAGCATCTTACACTGCTCAGCACAGGTATCCTGCTATCGGCTTCCCCCTTCCATATTTTTCAACAGGCAGAGATAAGCATCTTCCAGGTTCGGTTCCACCTGCACCGCTCCTTCATAAGGAGAATCGACAGAGAGATAACGGACCTGTATCGTATCGCCATTCTGTATATGATGGACCACCATCGCTTTATCCAGTACCTGCTCGAAAGAATCCCGGTCGATATGGAACTGCCAGACTTTACCGACTGCCATATCCACCATATCCGTCGGATCACCGAAATATTTCAGTTCACCTTTATTGATAACAACCACCTGGCTGCAGGAGCTGGATATGTCTTCAATGATATGCGTCGAGAAGATCACAATGCGATCCTTACTCAATTCTACCAGCAAATTACGGAAACGGATACGTTCACGCGGATCGAGCCCGGCAGTAGGTTCATCCACCACCAGGATACGGGGCAGATGGAGCAGGATCAGAGCAATCCCGATACGTTGCTTCATACCGCCGGAGAAAGAACCGATCTTATCATCTTTCCGTTCATACATATGGACGGCTTTCAACACATATTCCAGACGTTCATTCCGCTGCTCGTTATCGGTCAATCCTTTCAGGATAGCCTGGTAATCGAGGAATTCCCAGGACGACATATTCTCGTACGTACCGAATTCCTGCGGCAGGAAACCGATCAGGCTCTGCAATTCCTCCCGGTAGACACGGGTATCCAGTCCGTTGATCCATATACTGCCGTAACTCTGCTCCAAAATACCGCAGACAATACGCATCAGCGTGGATTTACCGGCCCCGTTAGGTCCTAACAAACCGAACATACCCGTACGGATCTCGAAAGAGACACCCCGCAACGCCTTGAACGGCTTTCGTTGTTTTCCTATCAACGGAATACTTTTCACCATACGGAACCAGGAACGGCGCAAACCGGCAAGCCGTCCTTTTATACGTTCGATATTGATCTCCCGCTCATACAGATACTGGGAAGAGATATAAACTGCAATACAGAACGCCCACAAAAGTCCGACAACGGAAATCAGCCCCGTATTATCCATCTTCCGGAACAGGATAAACAGAATGACGGGAGGGATACTCCAGAAGATAGCACGGTTTATATATTTCACCCACTTTTTATCTCCGAAACGGAAGAACAAATATTGCCGTACCTTCCGCCACAGGTAAAGCAGGGTTGCATAGATGGCAAATGATAACAGGAAGATCCATAACTTACTATGAATGAAGAACCAGGTAAAATAGATTCCGAAGAGCAAGATACCGAATTGCCATATCACATTCACAAAATCTTTCAGGGAACGATATTCATTACTCAATCCCAGATGCCGGCGAATAAGCAATCCGCTGTTCCATTGGCGGCTGATACGTCCGGGCCAGTCATAGATCTTCACCAGGTTACGGACAGAGATATGTATCTCTTCTCCCGGATCGATCACTTTCGATTTAGCCCGCCGCAAGCTGGTCTGTGCAAAATAGGTAACACCCGGAATACCGAAGATCAGAATGACCAGGTAAATGGATTGCCACAACATGCCGTTGCCATACAGCCAGATACAGGTTACACCCAACACGAATAAAACCAAATGGAGTGCCCATATCTTACGGGATAAACTACGATACCACTCCAATGTATTTTCCAGCCCCATACAAACAGTAGGGATCAGGATCAATGTCAGCAAAGCGGAAAAAGTCAAACCACCGATGACCGTAATGGCGAACGGGGCACCGATCGCACCGGCATATTCCGAATCTCCCATCGCCAGCGGAAACATAGCTACGATCGTCGTGATCGAAGTAATCAGGATCGGACGGATACGCGACAGGCCTGCCGTCATCAACGCCCTGTTCCGCCTGTAACCTTGCTTACGGAGAATATTGGAATAATCGATCAGGATGATACCGTTATTTACCACCACTCCCAGCAAAATAAGGAATCCTGTCAATGTATTCGCATTCAACAGGCTGTTATTGGTCAGCAACAGAGCCAGCAAGGAGCCTATGGCAGCCAACGGGATAGAGAAAAGCAATACAAAAGGTGTCACGAGCGATTCGAAGACAGAAGCCAGTATCATAAAGATCAGGATAAAAGCAGCCAATATCAGGAACTTGAAATCGGCAAACTCATCCTCCTCATGGAAGACCTCTACGGCAACCCCTGCAGGCAGGTTATAACCCGCAACCAGCTGATCGATATCCGAACGGTATCCTTCCAGCAGATCTTTCGACGATTCCACATCTTTGGAGAAGTTATAGAAAACCTCGATCTGCTTGTCCTGATTGACACGCATGATACGGGAGCGTCCCCGTCCGTAATTGATAGATGCCAGATCCTGCAGGTTATGCAGACCTCCGTTGGCATTCTGTATCTGTACACGGCGCAGGTCGTCGACCGTCTTTTCCTTCTGGGTATTTTCGGCATTTTCTTCCTCTTCTTCCTCCAGTTCCTGCTCCTCTTCGGGGACATCGTTACGGATAATAATATCATAGGTATCCTCTCCTATCTTGAAGGAAGTACCGGAAGAATATTCGGGATTGAGCGCAGCCAACCCGGATGAAATATTAGCACGGGTAATTTCATAGGAAGTCAGCAGGATCGGATCGAAATCCAGATGTATTTCCGGCTGGCGCTGGTTATAAGAGACACGCGAATGGCGGATAAACTCCTGTTCATCCAGATAATAGCGGAGATCTTCCGCCACCAATTGCATTACATCGAAATCGGCTCCCTTTATCACGATCCGCTCCCGGTTATCCCCGATCCCCAGCAGACGCATAAAGTTCCCCAAACCGGCCATAGCCGATCCGCCACCGCCTCCACCGCCCGTAGCTTCGTCTACAGAGATCTCGGCTCCCTGTATATTAGACAAAAGACCCTGGACAGACGCTTTATATTCAGCCATCTTACTGCCTGCCTTCTCCACGAAATCGTCGGTAAAGGTAAGGGTAAGAACTGCATTCTTCTCATTGATACGGCTGATCAGTTCTTTCCTCCCGGGAAAGCTATCGAGCCGCTCTTCAATCACCCGTACCAGTTTATCCGCATTATCCAGCGTACTGCCTGTCTGCATGGTTACATAGACATTGATACGGTCGGTATTCACTTCCTTCATCCCCTGCACATTCAGTGTGATGGAAAGGATGAGGGTGACAAACAAAAGAATGATCGCACCGAAAATCGTCACACCCGGATTACGCATACAGGTTTTCAGGGCAACCAGATAAATCTGGACAGGACGCTGGGTGATAGAGACCTTTTGGTAAAAGACATTGTCGGTATTACCGGACGCAGATAACGCAGAAGACGCAGATTTACGCAGAAAGAAATTTTTAAAAGAAAATCTGCGTACGTCTGCGTTCTCTGCATCGTCTGCGTCCCCTAATTGTGCCGTTGGTGCCTTTGGACGGCGGCGAAGCAGCACATATGTCGCCATCGGAATGAAAAGCAGGGCTACAAACAGGGATATCGTCAGGGTAGAGATGATCGATACACCGATATGATGTCCGATCAGCTTGATCATAAAATTATCGGAAAAGACGAACGGCAGGAAGACAGTGACCGTCGTCAACGTTGCCGCCACAATAGAACGCCATACCTCTTTCGTTCCTTGCGTTACAGAACGTTCGGGCGTACAACCGGCTGCCGACAGGCGATAGATATTCTCCAGCACGACGACACTGTTGTCCAGCAGCATCCCGATCGCAAGCGCCATACCGACCAGCGTCAGGCTGTTGATCGTTATACCGAACGCATAAAAGAAATTGAATGCCGTATAGACCGAAATAGGTATGGAAAGAGCGATAAAGAATACCAGCCGCAGGTTCTTCAGGAACAACCACAGGATCAGTATGGCCAGCAATCCGCCCACCAGGGCCAGATTAATAATCTGGTTGATATTGTTCTCCATCGTTTCCGCCGTATTCTCCTGCACCACAACCTCCACGTCCAGATAAGCCAGCTTCTCGTTCAGCCGGTCGATCGCCTCGAGGGCACGGTGAGACAAGTCGATCAGATTCGCCTGCGAATCGTTCATCAGGGCGACAGAGACGGCATCTTTCCCGTTCACACGGCTATAGGAAGTCTCCTCTTTCAGGTCGAAGAAGACCGTAGCGACATCTTTCAACAGTACCGGACCGGGAGCGACCACGATATTCTCCAGATCGGATACTTTCGTATAAAGTGCGTTGACATGGATAAAGTACTTGCTATCCGGCTCATTCGCAAAACCGACAAAGGCTTTATCCTGCGTATTTTGTGTCAGCAGGCCACTGATAGAAGACGGTGTAAGGTTCAGGGCTTTGCAGGCTTCCCGGTTCAGCCGGATCTCGATCGCTTTCTCCCGTCCGCCATAGACATTTACGGATGCCACCCCGTCGACATTCTCCAGATCGGTGCGGATCTCTTTATCCACGATATTCCTCACCCGGTCGACACCTCCCGAACCGCGTACCTGCAGAACCATAAAGTTGTTCGCCAACTGGCTGATATCCACCTTCTGCAACTGCACCGTAAAGCCTTCGGGGAAGGTAGCAGCCAACTCGTTCACCTTCTCCTGCAATTTGAGGGAAGTGATCTTGAAGTTCACCGTATTCTTAAAATCGACCTGTATGGAAGACTGGCGGCTGTCGATGGATGATTCTATCTTATTTACACCGCCGATCGAACTGATCGCTCCTTCCAGCGGGATGATCACCTCCGACTCCACATACGAAGGGTCCATATCCTGCTGTGAGGATACCTGGACAAACAGGGTCGGCAGTTCCGCGTTGGGCAATAACTCCACCGGCAGTTGTTTATACGACACGTAACCGAGCATGGTCAGTGCTATAAACAACATACAGATAGTTATTCTTCTATGTAGTAAAAAGTTCATGCTTTTCTATTCGTTAAACCCGTTTTCACCTTCTCCAAAATATAATATACACACGGAATGACCATCAAACTCATCAATGTAGATGTGACTAACCCGCCGATCACGGCTATTGCCATAGGTGAACGGAGCGAAGCCCCTTCACCGAAACTGAAGGTCATCGGGAGCAATGCCAGGATAGTGGTCAGCGTCGTCATGATGATCGGCCGGATACGTTGCTGGCCTGCTTCGACAATCGCATCAGTCAGGTCGCGATCCATCTTCAGCTGGTTGATGCGGTCTACCAGGATGATCGAGTTGTTCACGGCAATACCGACCAGCATGACGATACCGATCACACCCATCATATTGATCGTCGTCCCCGTCAGGAAAAACAACAGGATAGCGCCGACTACCGCCAAGGGAATGGTCAGCAGGATCGTGAACGGATGCAAAAGCGATTCGAACTGTGATGCCAGTACCATATAAACGAGGATGACCGACAAGGCAAGGGCGAACAGCAGGCTATTCATCGACTCCTGCCGCTTTTCCTCTTCTCCCGTTACGGTGATTGAATAATTGTTAGGCAATTCGATATCTCTGACCGACTGACGGATCTCCTCCGCCAGCTTATCGAGCGATTTACCCGTATCCATATTGGCCATCACTTTACTGATACGGTTCTGGTTACGCCGGTAGATCTCTTTCGGGGCCTGCGATTCTTCCAGGGTCGCTATCTCGCGCAGACGGAATTCCTGTTCACCGTTCTTGATGACCAGGTCACCCAGGGCACGCAACGGGATATCAGGTACTTTAATAATGATATCGCGCATCTCCCCGCGGTATTCCATCTTTCCGGCCTCTTTCCCGCCCAGCTGCTGTTTCAACTGCTCGATCACGGTCGATACGCTCAGGTTATTGATACCTGCCATTGTCCGGTCGATGGAGATGGTGATCTCCGGGGCACCGTCTTCGATAGACGACATGATATTATAAAGGCCGGAAACGTCCTGCATCCGGTTCTTCACTTCTTCCGTAATAGCGGCTATCTCGTCCAGTTCCTCTCCTTTCACCTCGACTACGATAGGGGCGCCTTCGCTGCCCAGCAACGAGCTCAGTGAGTTTTCTTCCTGCTTGATAGTCAACTCCAATCCGTCAGGATTCTCCGCCGTACGTACAAACTGTTCGATAACCGCTTCCGGCGATACCGGGCAGGCGGGAGAAAGGATTATTTTCATCATAGCCGTGTTCTCCCCTTCAAAAATGGCATTTTCCGAGCCGCTCCCTTCACCGATATGGCTGTAAACGGTCGACAGGCTATCTCCCGTAATGGTATAAAGCAGCTGTTCCAGATTATCGACAGCCGAGGCAGTACGTTCCAGCCGCGTCCCTTCCGGCATTTTCACCAGGACAGTAAACGCCTTGCTTTCCGTCCGCGGCATAAACTCCGTCCCAATAAACGGCAACAGGAAAACCGTTACGACCATCAAGCCAACAGCTGCTCCAATAACTATCCAGCGATGACTGATCAAACTTCGTAAAATACGGCTGTAACCTGTCATCTGAAGACCTGTTCCTCCTAATTTCCTCTTAGTGTCCGAAGGTATCCTTTTCCCCTCTTGAGAGGGGGTAGGGGGTGTGTCATTTTCACCGGAAGAATGAGAATGTTTCACCAACCGATCATACAACATCGGAATCACCAATATAGCCACAAACAACGATGATACCAGCGAGAACGTCACCGTCCATGCCTGGTCCTTGAATAACTCGCCCGAAGCCCCATGCAGATAGACGATCGGCAGGAACACCACAATCGTAGTCAGCGTCGAAGCGATCACCGCCCCCGCTACCTCGGAAGTTCCGGTTATGGTCGCTTCCCTCACAGGTACGCCTCTCTCCTGGTTCCGGAAGATGCTTTCGATAACCACAATGGCATTATCCACCAACATCCCGGCTCCCAGCGCCAATCCTCCGAGCGTCATTATATTCAGCGTAAGTCCGTTGAAGAACATCAGATTGAAAGTCGCCACGATCGAGATCGGAATAGCCATGCTGACAATCAATGTAGTCCCGAACCGGCGAAGGAAAACAAACAGGATGATGACAGCCAGGATAATACCCAGGACTGCACTCTCCTTCACCTCTCCGATCGCATTCTTGATAAACGTTCCCTGATTGGTTATCACCTTAAAATGATACCCGGGCAACGCCTGTTCGATAACAGCCAGCTGACGGGATACGCCATCCACCACCTTGACCGTATTATAACGCATTTCCTTATAGATGGAAAGCCCGATACTCCGCTGTCCGTTGATGCGGACGATATTATCGGGTCGCGCATTCTCAAATTGAACGGTAGCGACTTCCCGAAGGAAAAGCGGAGCCTTGTCTGCCGCCGCATCCGTCCCTGTATTCTGGGAGGCATTCGCTGCCGTCTCCTGCTTCGTCACCGGCTTATAGCCGACGATCAGATTTTCAAAATCAGCCTCCGAGCCGAACATACTGGAGCTTTTTACCAGATACTGCAATCCCAGCTCGCTGACACGGCCGCCGGATATACTTTGGTTGTTCGCCTCGATACGGGAGGCAATATCTTCTATCTTCAATCCGAAAGCATCCAGTTTATACGGGTCGGTCTGTATGATCAGGGTATTTTCCTCCTGGCCGGACAAAGTTACTTCAGCAACGCCTTCCAACCGGATCAATTCGTTCCGGATATAACTCTCTGCTACTTTTCGTAGCTCCGCCATATCTGTTATAGTCTGATGGGACATACCGATCAGGATAACCGGCGACTGGTTAGGATCGTGTTGCGTGATCTTCAGCTCGGTAATATCTTTATTCTGGGAAAACGGATTCATCGCTTTCTGCAAATCAAGAAAAGCCTCATCCATGTCTTTCGTCCAGGTATATTCCACAGTGATACGGGCCGAACCAGCCTTGACTACCGACGAAACCTGTGTCACATCGCTTTGCCGGATCGCCATCGACTCCATATTTTTGACGAACTGCTTCTCTATCTCTTCCGGCGGACGTTCGCCGGCTTTCAGCTCGATGAACAGCCGGGGATTATTCAGGTCGGGTAGCAGGTCCACACTCAACTGATCGTACGATATCTTTCCCAGCAACAGAATTGCCAGTACGACCATACAGATTGTGACCGGATTGCTTACTGCAAATTTGACAATGTTCTTCATATATTCATTATTTATCAAAAGTGAGCCATTTCAAAAGTTGACAGTTGACAAGTGACAGTTGACAGTTATGTCGGCTTTCAGCCGATTTATTTACCGAACGCGAAGCCCAACTGTCACTTGTCAACTGTCATCTGTCAACTGAAAAATGTTTCACATTTTTCTATTTTTGTACCTTCACTTTGCTATTCTCCTTCAATGTCTCGAAGCCTTTGACAACGAGATTGTCATTTTCACGAAGGCCTTCCAGTACTTCGATATTATCTTCATCCTCCAATCCTGTTTTGATATTCCGCAGGATGGCCGTATTCTTGTCTACAATGAATACATATTTACGACGGCGGTTGGATTGTACGACATCTTTCGGTATGATAATGGCACTATCGGCACGGTCTACCACGATATCCGCCTTAACAAACATACCCGGACGCAGTTTCAGGCCACCGTTCTGGATCAGTATCTTCCCTTTAAAGGTACGGGTTTCCGTGCTGATAGCCGGCGACAGTTCACTGATCACGGCTTTCAACGTATCTTCCGGCAATGTATAATGCGTAATAAACACCGGCTGATCGGCTTTCACATAACTGATAGCACTCTCCGGCAGATTGATATCCATATACATCCGGGCATAATCCATCAATCCGACCATCGGTTTTCCCTGCTCTACCCTTACGTCTGTCGTATAATGAGGCAGATTGACGATTACTCCGTCGAAAGGCGCTTTCACATTCATCTTCTCCAGGTTGAGTTTCGCATTCTCCAGGTCATAACGGGCATTCGTCACCTTCACTTCGGTATTACGCATTTCGCTCAGTGTCACGCCGCCTTTTTCATAAAGAGCCTTTTGTTTCGTTTGTTCCTGCTCGGCTATTTCCAAACTCAGCTCTTTGGCGTCTATGGCAATGCCATTTTCATATTCTTTATCTTCCAAACGGATGATTAACTGTCCTTTTGAAACCAGGTCACCCAACTTGAACGGTTTTCCCGTCTTGGGATTCACCTGCAATTTATACAAACCGCTCATCTCGGAATTGAGATCGACACCATAGGTTGGCTGTGCCGTACCGGTCGTATTGATCAGTTTGCTGATAGAACCTTTTTTCAACTCCTTTACGGATACCGGCGTAGCGATATCGCTGGGAGCATTTTGCGGCTGGTTGTTACAACCGGTTGTTATTACGGCAAGTAATAAAAGAGATACAAGGGTATGATTATATTTTTTCATAACTGATTATTTTTCTGAGATTAAGTCTTTCATCGGAACGATCGGAGTATTCATTTCAAAATCGTACAAAGAGAGTATTTTAAGATTCAACAATTCGATCTTATAGTTAATAAGCGCCTGTGTATAAGAAATCTTCTTATTCGACAACTGTGTCTGGAACTGGCTCATTTCCATACCGGTCAGATCGCCCTCACGGTAACGGGTCAGGTTCAGATCGTACGTACGCTGCGCATTCATCACGTTTTGTTCAGCGATCTTGATCTGTGTCCGGAGATTCTCCAGGTTACGCCATACCTGGCGGATATTCAGTTCGATATCGACCTTATCTTCATGGAAATCGAGTTTATTGATATTCTGGGCTACTTTCTGCGCACGGATACGGGCTTTCTTTTCCCCCCAGTCAAAGATCGGTACCGTAAAGCTGATAGCTACCCGCGGATTCTGTGTCGGATTCTCATAAATCTTATCAAAACGTTTATTATCGCCGATCAGACCAAAAGAGACAGATATATCTCCTTTAAATTCATTCAACGCCTTCGTCTTGATCATATCAAAACCGAGTTCGTCGCTCTCTATTTCCCGCTGGCGAAGTTCCAGACGTGATTCCAGACCGTGAGAAATTGCCTGTTGCAGATTGACATCGATCGGCTTGACTTCTATCTCGGCAAATACCATCAGGTCTTCATCCAGGTTCATTCCTAACGATTGTTTCAACTTATCCTTCGTATTCTCAAGAGATACCTGTTGTTCTTCCACTGAAGAACGAGCCGTTGCCAGGTTCAGCTCTGCCTGAAATAACTCATCTTTGGCTGCCAGGTCGGCCTCCACCTTGTTCTTGATGATATCATAGCTTTGCTGGGCGTTTACCAACTCTTCGCGGGTAATGGCCAGCTGGCTCTGAGCCATATACACATTATAGAACTGATTCGTGATATCTTTTTCCGTATTCAGACGTTGCAGGGCATAACTGATATGGGCATTCTCATAATCATATTCTATCTGTTTTAATTCCATTTTTCGCTTGTTATAAGTGAAGATAGGTTGGGATAATTGCAGATAGAGGTTATTATTGAACGCTTTATTACTATTCTTATCACCGTCGATATTGGAGTTGTTATCCTGCCAGCCGAACGTATTGATCAAAGAGATCTCTCCATCCGTCCATAAGATAGGCTGATCGACCCGGAAAGTTCCGCTGGATGTAAATGACTCATTGGTATACCATTGTGACAAACGATTGTCAAAACGGCGGTTCTTCTCATACCCCACCGGATTCAGGTTCAGGGAAAACTTGGATTTGAGGGAAGCCCGCTGTGCAACCAGCGTCTCCTGATACCGCTCCAGGTTCATATGCGAACGGCGCAGGTTCGGACTGTTCTCTTCCGCAATATCCAACGCTTTCTCGATAGTCAGCGACAACTGCCCGTGAGATGCCAGCGGCACTCCCAAGAGGACCAGAACCGTAAGAAGCATCTTTTTCATCCGTAATAACTCTCTTTGCATATAAGTAGACTTTTAATGATTAACGTTTTACCAGTTTGACGGCATCCGCCGTTACACTTCTTAATTTACATTCGTTTGTCAGGACGATAAATGCAGTATCGGCTACAAAATAATAGACACCCAACTGTTCCCATCCCTCATTCGCTTTCCGGAGGTCGATATAAGCGTCCTCCGTCTCTTCTCCCTGTTTTACCTTGAAACGGTACTCTCCCTGGGCACGGTCGTTATACCGCATTTCATTGTTCTTGCTGACATAATAATAAACATCATACTGTCCTTCGGCAGGTACCGGAATCTTCCAGGTAGCCGTCTGGCTGCCGTTACCGCTTTTTATCACGTAAGCGGAACGGATGTATTTTCCGTAATAATTGGCATTCGTCGTAGCTGTCCATTGCAAGGGTGGCCGCCAGTCGGAGACACCGGAATACTTGAACGAGGTATCCTCTACTTTATCCAACCATTTAGGCAGCATACCCACTACATCCGGTTCAGACAGGACAAACAAAGTCGTATCTTCATTATCGACAATGATCTCCCCTTCAATATCCTGCGAAGAAGTTGAAACGATGAAATCACCCTCGGTATCTATATTCTGCCTTCTTTCCTGTTTGATATTCCCTACAGGTTGATTGATCACACTCGGCAGATTGCCGGATATCAAAGTATTGACAGTGACATCACGCGGTGCCTCTTCCCATACGGACACCAACTCTTTTGTCTGATGGGCCGCTAAAGGAATCTTCCGGCTGGTGCGCGGATCGATGTTGTTCTGGTCACGCCTGCCCACTCCCTGTATATCTATATGAACAATTCCGTCATGATCAGAATTATTGCTGACCTGCATCCTGAGGACAAAGACCTCCTGTCCCCGATTCGTGATCCGCGTTACTTCCGGCCGTCCCAGTGTATAATAAGGCAGAGGCGTAGGATACGACCATTCCGACAGTCCCGAACGGATATCCGTATGGCTGATATTTCCTAATGTATCCAGCAGACTCTCAAACTGGATATTCCGGAATGTATTCTTTTCCAGCAATGCATACACAGAATCCCTGAATGCGTTCACCCCGATACTGATCTCCGGATCGGCAAACAGGCGGTAGACCTTCAAGCTGACGATATTTTCAAGTAAATTGCGGTACTCTACATTAGCCAGAAGTTCCTTAAATCCCTGTTTTTCCATCAACAGGCTTGCTTTTTCATTATTACTGATACCGTTTATATCACGTTCCCAGCCGTAGTTATCCGATTTCTTCTGCAGGTAAAGTTCGATAGCCGCATTAGCAACCGGCCAATCGGGAGAAAAGATGTTATACCGGTAATTATATAACTGGGGAAACAGGAAATAGGGATTTGCCTGTGAAGAAATATTGTAATTACCCCGTCCGGCAGAAGAGAAATTATAGTTCCCTTCCGGTCGCTGGAAAATCCAGAAGAAATTATTCAGCGCACGTATCTTCGCCTCTTCTTCAGTGATCTCACGCCCGCCCCTTTTCGACCATTTTATTTGGTTACGCCAGGCTCTATCTACATCGAGTTGTCCGAAGACACACCCTTTTTCCGGGAAAAGGACCATCTCGGGTTGGACAGCTTCCTGGGCTTGCGACCAGGCACGGGTATAGGTAGAGAATTGTACCGGCACTTCAATCACAGAAAAACGGTTGAACGGATAACTCAACCGATAGGTACGTTCCAGGTTCTCCCGCATATTACGGACGAAACTCGGTATCGTATCGAGGATAGAATCGAATGTAGCCGTATAGTAATCATTCCCTTCGATATGCCATATACTATATACTGTACTGTCCGACTCCAGACTTTGTTGTTTATATTTTCCCACGATCAGAGAAATAGCCTGTACCGGATATTCGGGTGTAAACGAATAAGATCCGTCTTCCTCCTTTACCCCTTCCCCCTGTGAAAGCGGAGTCAATCCCGGAAGTGGCTTCACCTGCAAACCGAATTTACTGAAATAGGTCTGCTGCCAGTCCGGACTCATATTGCTGTAAGATGTTCCCGGACGTGGATACCAGTAGGTTTCCGGAGTGAACAACAGGTAATCGTCCGTTTGAAATACATATTGCTTATCTATATTGAACAGGAAATTCCTGTATTCTTTCTGTAAAACTTCTGCCGGAATATCCAGATAACAGAATTTACTATCGATCTTCCCTCCATATTTAACGGAGAAAGTAACCGTATCGCCCGGGACGATCTCCTGACCGAAATCAACCAATAGGATCTGATTATCCCTTTTAAAATCAAGGCTGTTCCCTCCCCTCTTTATCTCCTGTACCTGTAACCCCGGATTCAGGCAGAAAGTAAATACCTCAGCCGGTTCCAATGCCAACCCCTTCATCGTTACTTCCGAAACGAATGTTTCCGGTTGCTGCTCCAGCGAAATATCATACTGCTCGATGATCATTTTGGGAGTATGTACATATTTATTATTGACTTCCGTATACAACGTCCGCATCTCCCCTTGTCCCAGAATGGAATGAACATGTTTATACCCTGCCGCACCACTTATCAGCAACATACAGAACGAAAGGAATAACCACGGATAATTGCTGCGTGATGAATTAGGCAACCGCCGGAACAGAAAGATCGTAAAGAATATAAAAGCCAGTCCGGCAAAGAAATAGATAGCCCGGTGATTCAATACCGTTTCCCAATTCGTAAAACCGACGATACCCGACTTCACCAACGGCAGGCTATAGGCCATATAATCGAACAGATAATAGAACTTATCACTGATATAGAACAATGTCAGCCCGATATATCCCAGTAAGATAATAAAGGTAAGCGCCTGGTTCTTCAACACCAGCATCAGGAAAATAGACAGACCGATAATGAAAACCAGTGTCGGGATGCTTATCAGGAAGAAATACAGAAGATACGCTCCCCAATCTACCGCCATTCCCGAAGTGATCAGATTGAAAATCAATGCCATCCCCATCACGATCAGGTTCAGTATCAGGAATACCCGCAGGTTTCCCCATATCTTCCCGATCACATATTCGGCATTACTCAACGGACGGACATAAAAAACCTCGGAGGTATCCAGTTTCTTATCCCTCTTCAAAAATTCCGAAGCAAGAAAGATACAGATCACCGCCTGGCCGGTATTAAGCAGTAACAGATTGACATAAGGCAAATTGGAAGGAAGCGCTTTCAGCATCCACATGCCTCCGCCATCGTCTGCTACGAGCATGCCGAAGTCAAAGAATCCGAGTATCAGTATCGCCAGTACCATAAACACTTTAAAGAACCAACTCCGGATCAATATTTTGCTTTCGTATTTTGCTACCGATTGTATATTGTTGATAAACGACATAAAGGGTCAATTAAGGGGTTGTTAATCATTGGTCCAGAGATTTAACTTATTCTCCATATAATACACATAAGCATGTTCCAGATTGGGAGGATACGATTCTACTTCATATCCTTCGATCTCATCAGCCACTACCTGCACTTCCCATCCGGAGCCGGAAGGAATGGTAGAAATAACAGGATATTTCTTATCCACTTCATGCAGTTCATCACTTGTCACTTTAATACGCCATACTTTTCCTTCCGCCTGTTTCATCATATCCTGGGGGGAACCGTAAAAAGAGACTTCTCCTTTATTCATCAGCGCCATGCAGTTACAGGTGCTGGATATATCTCCTACGATATGAGTAGAAAGGATGATCGTCACATCATTCTCACTCACCTCCGACAGCAGATTACGGAAACGGATACGTTCTTCAGGGTCAAGCCCCGTTGTCGGCTCATCCACAATGATCACTTTCGGATGATGGATCAGTGCCTGGGCAATTCCCAAACGACGTTTCATACCTCCCGACAGTTTGTTCGCATACCGTTCACGTACATCGAAGAGACCCACATTTTCAAGCATGGCATCCACCGCTTGCTTGCGCTGCCTGTTATTGGTCATACCCGACAGACGGGCAGCATAATCCAGAAACTCATGTGTCTTATATTTAGCGAAGAAACGGAAATCCTGCGGAAGATAACCCAATATACTCCTGATCTCCTTACGTTGTTTCAGTAAATCGTATCCGCAGATATCGACCTGCCCGGAGGTCGGTTCCATTAAAGCGACCAGGATACGCATCAACGTAGATTTTCCGGCACCATTCGGCCCCAGCAAGCCAAACATACCTGTCGGTATCTCCAGATTCACATCTTTTAAGGCGTGGTTTCCATTCGGATACACCTTATTAAGGTTCTTTATCGATATACTCATTTGGTCAACTATTCAGGAGAAAATTAGAATTAAGTTATAATAGGCTGGTAAAGATATATTTTATTCACATGAATACAAACAAAAAACGTCCCTATCCAACATATTTTGGATAGGGACGCCTAAATTCTCGATTTTAATAGAAGATTTTAATAGTTCTGCTTCATTGGTTCGAAGAATGCCTGCGGGTGTTCGCATGCCGGACATTTCATCGGAGCTTTCTTTGCTTCGATCACGAAACCGCAGTTACGACACTGCCAGAAGATAGCTTCATCTTTTTCGAATACCTTACCTTCAGTCAGGTTTGCCAACAATTTACGATAACGTTTTTCGTGTTCGGCTTCCACCTTTGCAATCATTCTGAAGGCAACGGCAATCTGTTTAAATCCTTCTTCTTCCGCAATATCGGCAAAAGCAGGATATAAATCAGCCCATTCTTCGTTTTCGCCATCGGCTGCAGCAGCCAGATTTTCCATTGTCGTACCAATCATACCGGCAGGATAAGAAGCAGTAATTTCCACCATACCGCCTTCCAGGAATTTGAAGAAACGCTTTGCATGTTCTTTTTCCTGTTCAGCTGTTTCCATGAATACACCTGCAATTTGTTCGTAACCTTCTTTTTTAGCTACGCTTGCAAAAAATGTGTAACGACTTCTTGCCTGAGATTCTCCGGCAAATGATTTAAGCAGATTTTGTTCGGTACGTGTACCTTTAATACTTTTTTCCATAATGCTAATTATATATGTAGTATAAAATGAGTTTGCCTAATCGCCCTATTCAAATAACTCCCAAAAGTATGAAAATGTTTAAAACATTAATTCATTCTTTTACTTAAAATATATCTATCGATTCATAAATAGCATTTATAACAGGAAAGATAAAGTATACCCGTTGGCGGAATTGAATGTTACTTTTCTCTTGATGGAAAAGTAGTTCGATTATTTCTAATTTTGTAATGTCGACATTGCAAATTATCCTACCTTTTATGCTTTACGATAAATATTGTTGTATCTTTGCATCAAAATTTAACATATTAGGCAGAGAAATGGAGAGCAAATTTGATTTTCAGCCCAAACTATTTTCGGCGCTGAAGAACTATTCCAAAGAAAAATTCATGGCAGACCTGATGGCAGGGATCATTGTGGGTATTGTAGCCCTTCCGCTAGCCATTGCATTCGGTATCGCCTCAGGAGTGAGTCCGGAGAAAGGACTGATCACTGCCATCATAGGCGGTTTTATTGTTTCTTTCCTGGGAGGCAGCAATGTCCAGATCGGCGGTCCGACCGGAGCGTTCATTGTAATCGTATATGGTATCATACAGAATTTCGGTATCGAAGGACTTGCCATTGCGACCGTCATTGCAGGTATCATACTGGTGATCATGGGAGTATTGAAGCTCGGGACAGTCATAAAATTCATCCCTTATCCGATCGTTGTAGGGTTTACCAGCGGTATTGCACTGACAATCTTTACCACACAGATGAAAGACTTGTTCGGACTGACAATGGAAAAAGTACCTGCCGATTTCATCTCCAAATGGATCGCTTATTTCGAACATATCCATACGATCAACATCTGGTCGTTCGTTATCGGGATCGTCAGTATATTCATTATCGTCATCTCCCCCCGGTTCTCCAAAAAGATTCCGGGTTCACTGATCGCTATCATCGTAATGACTGCAGTTGTTTATATCATGCGTAACCATTTAGGTATTATCGGTATAGAAACAATTGGCGATCATTTTACCATCAACGCTTCCCTCCCACAGCCGGAAGCTATTTCTTTCAATATGGAAACAATCAATCTGTTGCTTCCTTCGGCTTTCACGATCGCCATGCTGGGAGCTATAGAATCACTTCTTTCAGCGACCGTTGCCGATGGTGTTACAGGCGATAAACATAATTCAAACACAGAACTGATCGCACAGGGAGCAGCCAATATTGTTGTTCCTATCTTCGGCGGTATTCCCGTAACAGGAGCTATTGCGCGTACCATGACGAATATAAATAACGGTGGCCGTACTCCTGTTGCCGGTATCATCCATGCAATAGTATTGTTATTGATCCTGTTATTCCTCGGACCGCTTACCAAGCATATCCCAATGGCTTGCCTGGCAGGTGTGTTGATCATCGTATCCTATAATATGAGTGAATGGCGTACATTCCGTTCGCTGATGAAGAATCCGAAAAGCGATGTTTCCGTCCTGTTGGTAACCTTCCTGCTGACCGTTATCTTCGACCTGACAATCGCTATCGAGATCGGTTTGCTGATAGCGATGTTCCTGTTTATGCGCCGTGTGGCAGAAACAACGCATGTCTCAGTCACCAGAGATGAAATAGATCTCTCCAGTGAAGGCGAAATCCGCCATAATGAAGAAGTATTGACATTGCCGAAAGGAGTGGAAGTGTATGAAATAGACGGACCGTTCTTCTTCGGTATAGCCAATAAATTCGATGGTGTAATGAAAACTGTTGGCGACAAACCGAAGGTGCGTATCATCCGCATGCGTAAAGTCCCGTTCATGGATTCCACAGGACTTCATAACCTGGAAAGCCTGTTCCGGTTATCCCAGGCAGAACATATTCATATGATCTTATCCGGTGTAAATGAACACGTGCGGAAGGTGTTGAAAAAATCAGGGTTCGAACAAAAAATAGGTGCCGAAAATATTTGCTCGAATATCAATGAAGCAGTAAAGAAAGCAAAAGAAGCGGTCAGATAACCGCTTCTTTTAAAACTGAATACCGACAGAAAGAAAGAAGGCATGTGTCATTTTCTTCTTCCAGAGCATATCGTTCAACGGCTTCCGTTCGATAACCATATTTCGTCTGCCACCGTATACATCATAATTGGAGATGGTATATCCGGCTGAAAATACCCAGCTTTCAACTTCTATCTGCATAAAGCTCTTTACATTCCAGTATAACCATTCTCCATTTGTATTCGTAACATTCTCCTTAAATATTCCCGTAACGAGATAGTCTTCTTCCCTATAGCCGATCTGAAGGTGCTCATTGACAGGAACCGCCATATACATACCCGGCTCCACATTAAATGTCACACGCAAATCACGGTCTCCCCACTTATTTATATTAGGAGTACGTAACCGGATAGCCGGACGGAAAAGTATCCGTTTCGCATTCGAATCATCCGAACTGATAAACCATTTCAAATCCGGGCCGCCGGGAGCTGGTCCGGAATAATATTCATCATAGAACTGACCTGTAAAATTAACTCCTCCCGTTACACCTACATATTTACAAATAAAATAGGTAAAAGACGGCTCCACCTCCCAGGCATAATTATTATTTAATCCTCCGGAGAGGGCAAACTCCCATCTTTTGAATTTGAATCCATCCTCACTTGCATCAGCCAAAACCGGAAATAGCATCATTATCCACAACAGCAATCGTTTCATGTTCTTTTCGCTTTACTACTGATTAGACAGAAAAAACAAAAAATCCCCCTACTCTGTTAAGTGCAAATCGTTATAATTTATAAGTCAACATCAGACGTCCTTCCGAAGTATGAGAAAAAACTTCTTCAAAATATTTGTAATCCGTATGGCGGGAATAATTCATAAACGATCCGGTCAGATACAAACCTTTCCACAACTTAACATCCAACCGCAAACCGACTGCATGCAGGATCGCTTTCGAACGGTCTCCCTGTGCATCCAGGGTTTTCGGATTAAAATTATCCCAATCAATATCTTTCGGATACCCCTTCCAGGTAAACATATGGTAAACCTCATACGTGGTAGATGCTGAGAATTTATCCTTCTTATATATAAAATTGAAACCGACTTTCGTACTGTATCCGCTTGCCAGATTATAAATCCGTTCGTCTACCCGATAATAATCACTTAATGCCCCGCCTAAAAGTATTCCGTTCAAATGACCATACGCATCTATATCCCAGCGTTTTAACCGTTTATTCTTATATACCAAACCACCTCCGAACGATGCCGGTGTACAGAACTTATAAGGAGTTTTAGAAGATATATCGGAAATAGTATCCGAATCATAATAATCGAAATGTTGGTAAAGTCCCAGGCTCAGATAATGTTTTTTATTATCTATCAATTCTTTTCCCATCAGACGGCCGATAATATTCAATTGCCCCAATACCGGTTGTGAAGCTTGCACATTCAGGTTTGCTTTTACAGAGAAGTAATCGTAAGGTTTTCTGTTTTCTGCATCGAAACGGTCGCCGTACTCGATATTGATCTCAGAAGCGAATCCGACCCCTTTATCGAAAATATCGTCCTTCAGTTCCAGAGCCCGTATCCCCATCGAGATATCGACGCTCACGTCCGGCACTCCGAACTGTTTACCCGACGTAGGTCTCCGTTTCCAGGCATCTCCGTTAATAATACGAGTAAGACCACGCATAGGGGAAACTATGAACGAAGCGAATTCCAGTCCCAAGCGGGCTGCTCCCGTTCTTCTATCATTCAGGATCAGGTCCGATGCCCTGTAAAACACTTCTCCCAACGCCATTCCTCCGATCGGTGTCGCTATTATATCATTGGTAGAAGGATATTCACATTCCATAAACATCTCCCACATAAAGCTCCCGGCAAACGCATACAACCCCGATTGCCAGTAATTATATCCGTTCGAACGTCCTGCGTTATAATACAAACTGCCGTGATAAGGATGCAAGAACATATTCGTTCCCATCCGGTCATTATCCCAGATAAAACCGTGTTTAAAATTCTCTTTAATCGTCTGTCCGTTAATATAAGCAAAATCTCCTTTCTGGATATACCTGTCAAAGATCCAGACTCCCATATTAATGCCGAAAACAGTCGCTCCAGTTTGAAATCCTTTCTTTGGAGAATAATAAGAAAGATCAAGCGAATCAGGAGCTTTAGGTATTGCCAGCTGACGCCTTATTGCAAGTTGGGGATATACAGAACTAACTGATAATAAACATGTAAACAATCCTATCACGAACTTTTTCATGTTCCAAAGATAATGGAATAAACAGTTCTGATTTTCTTATTTTTAAAAGTTACCAAATATGTCGGAATACAGACGAATGATAAAGTGTCCAAACTTAAAACAGCTCAGAATGATTCCATGAATTACTTCACATACTAAATCCAGGTACATTCTACCAGATGTTCATGTTTTCTTTTACAAATTATATAACCCTGTTGATTTTTACTTACATTTGTATCTTACAACCAAAAAATCTAAGTTATGGCACAATCAGGAAGGTTACTCTCACTGGATGTAATGAGAGGCATTACTATCGCAGGAATGATCATGGTGAACAATCCGGGAACCTGGGATTATGTGTATGCACCACTCCGCCACGCATCATGGAACGGTTTAACACCAACCGATCTGGTATTTCCGTTCTTTATGTTCATTATGGGAGTATCCATGTTCTTTTCCTTACGAAAATATAACTTCAAATTATCCAAAGAAAGCGTTACAAAAGTACTGAAACGAACCGTGCTTATCTTTCTGGTCGGACTCGGACTGAATATATTCTCACATATCTGTTATAACGGATTTTCTCATTTTGAGAACCTTCGTATTCTGGGAGTAATGCAACGCCTCGCACTGGCTTATGGTGCCGGTTCGCTGATCGGACTCGCCATCAACCACAAATACATTTTACAAACGGCCGCCGGTATTCTGATCGTCTACTGGATGCTTCTTGCTTTTACAGGGAGCACGACATTATCGGAAGATAATATTATAGCCATAGTAGATCGTTTCCTGTTCGGTAATACACATATGTACCATGATTATCTGGCAGACGGGACACGTATCGCTTTCGATCCTGAAGGATTGTTAAGTTGTCTGGGAAGTATCGGACATGTTCTGCTGGGCTTTTATGTCGGCAAGATCATTCTGGACAGTAAAAAAAATAACGAACTGGTCATCCGCAATCTGTTTATATTCGGAACAATCATTCTTTTCCTGGGATTCCTGTTCAGTTACGGTTGTCCGATCAATAAAAAATTATGGAGCAGCACATTCGTTTTAACGACCTGCGGATTCGGTTCATTATTCCTTGCTCTTCTTATCTGGATCATCGATATCAATGGTAAAAAGAAATGGTCGTTATTTTTCGAGTCTTTCGGTATCAACCCGTTATATCTTTACGTGCAGGGAGCTATTTTCGCTGTCATACTCGATAAATGCGGAATAACATCTTATGTTTATTCAGATATACTAGCACCCTTATTCAGTAATTTCGGAGGTTCGCTGGTATGGGCAATTCTCTTTGTCATACTGAACTGGATACCGGGATATTGGTTATATAAGAAACATATCTATATAAAATTATAATGAATCGTATCAAGCTATTCCGGCATTGTTTCTATACAAGTATCATTTCGCTATTCCTGCTGTATGCAAGTGAAGTAAAATCGCAGATAAGTGAAGGAGGAAAACCGCTTAGTTTCAACTATCAAAACATGTTGAAAAGTGAACAGCCGGTTGTTCGGATACCTGTCAACTTCAGTGTAGAAGATTTGATCGCTGTCGATGAATGGCGGGTAAGCCAGGGAGCCCCTCTGACTGTTTCCACTTTAATAGATACGGATTTGAATATGGATACTGACGGACAATGGCTTACCTTACCCAACGGGAAAGAAATATGGCAACTACATCTGCAGGCAAAAGGAGCAATTGCATTAATGCTCTATTACAATGCATTTTATATCCCTGAAGGAGGAAAATTATTTATTTATAATGCCGACAAAACTCAATTGCTGGGAGCTTATACTTCACAGACCAATCTGGGAGGAAAAGCTTTTGCAACGGAATTTGTGGCAGGGGATGATCTTACGATCGAATATGAACCGCCTGTTTCCGGTGAAAAAGCCGGAATAATTATCAACCAGATAGGATATGGATATAATCATCTGACTGTATCCGGGAATTTACGAAGCACAGGTCCGGGAACTTCCAGTTCCTGTATGGTAAATATCAACTGTGAGGAAGGGGAGGAATGGCAGAATGAAAAGAACGGAGTTTGTCAAATGGTTGAAAAGGTAGGTGGCGCCGGGCTCCTTTGTTCCGGTTCTCTGATAAATAATACAGCCAAAGATATGAAACCTTATATCTTGTCCGCTTATCACTGCATGAAAAATTATGATAACGATAAAATAGCTTCGGAAGAAGATTTCAACCAATGGATGTTTTATTTTCATTTTGAACAGACCGGATGTGAGACTTCTTCTCCCGCTACCGATCACAAAACAATGGTAGGCTGTAGCCACATCGCAAGTATCCCGATAGAGGATGGTTCCGACGGGTTATTATTATTGCTGAATAACAAGATACCTGAAAGTTATAATGTTTATTTCAACGGGTGGAACAGGAGTGATGTTGCTCCCTCATCAGGAGTGAATATCCATCATCCTTCAGGCGATTATATGAAAATATCCACTTTCGGCGATCGCCCGGTAAGGACAACGACCTGGATAGATAATACATTTACAACCGGAATCCCCGACGGACATTGGAACGTAATTTTCGATAAAACCCTCAATGGCCATAGCGTCACGGAAGGCGGTTCTTCCGGTTCACCTCTTTTCAACGAGAATAAACAAATTGTCGGAACATTAAGCGGAGGTAATTCAAACTGCCGCCTGACAAACGGCAATAATCTATACGGTAAATTTTCTTACCATTGGGATCAATACAGCAAGGCGAATACCGGTCGTATGGACATCTGGCTGGATCCGTTGAATACCGGTATTACTGAACTTCCTGGTCTGGCGCAGACCGGAGAAGAAGGAAATTTGATCAATTACAAATCACCAATAGATGTTACTGCTGAAGTTTCACCTTCCAACCATGTTCTTGTACAATGGAACGCCCCTCTATATACGAAAACAATAGGGTGGGGAACACAAAATGCATACACACACCTGGGATATCAAGGGACCCCTTTCTATTTCGGGCAGCGTTGGGAACCGAAAGACCTGATAAATATCCACAACAAGAAACTGACGAATGTAAAATTCATTCCTGCTGTTAATGTTTACTATGCCATATATATCAAACAGGGAGAGCGGATCTATCAGCAGGAAGTCGGCTCTACGACAGCTAACAGATCGAATACGATACAATTAAAAACTCCATATGTGATCGATGCCAGTCAGGAACTGATCATCTCCATATATGCGAGAAAATACAGCAGAAGTAACGGACCAGCCTATATAGACAAAGGACCGGCTATTCATGGAAAAGGAAACCTATTATCGTTCGACGGAAACCAGTGGGAATATTTGAAAGATGAAGAAAATGATAATAATTTTATCATATCCGCCACCGTCACTTCGGAAGATGGCGAATTAGCGGATCTCCGGTCTGCCTCAACAGGATCTATCACAGCTTTCCCTGTTATCACAGGATATACTATCTATAAAAACCAGGAAAAACTCGTAACTGTTCCGGCTTCTACATTCCGATTTACAGACAAGAATGTCACTGCAGGTATACATACCTACAGTGTTTCAGCTCTTTATGACTTAAAAGAAAGTAAAGCTACTAAAGCGGCATCAGAAGTAACAGTAAGTTCTGAAAACATATCGACAGCGGATGATATCAACATTTATCCAACTATATTCAAAGACCGGATCCAGGTAAAGAATTACAGGCAAATCAAAAGCATAGAGATTTATTCTGCTGACGGAAAAATGATCCGGAAAGTAAACGACCCGGCAGAATGGATAGATGTCCAAATCATGCCGCAGGGAGTTTATTTCTTTAAGCTGATCACGGATAAAACTGTCCGAACAATCCGGGGTATTAAACAATAGAATCAATATGAAACCGTCACATCAAAACCAGCTTTCCGTGCCCGGTCTGCTATTACATCCAATGCTTCTCCGGAAACTTTTTTGAGACCTTTCAAAGGAGTTTCACGGTCGATGGTATAGATCATAACCTGTTTCGGTTTTATTTTCTTCAATGCTTCAAGCCAGCCGTTTATTTCTACT
Source organism: Parabacteroides sp. AF14-59 (assembly GCF_003479515.1). Lineage (NCBI taxonomy): Bacteria > Pseudomonadati > Bacteroidota > Bacteroidia > Bacteroidales > Tannerellaceae > Parabacteroides > Parabacteroides sp. AF14-59. The sequence continues at coordinate 207,269 of NZ_QUHH01000010.1, forward strand.
TCAGTCGTGTTATCAACCGGTTCACCGTTCAATTCGCCCTGGAGGAACATGGTCTGGATAATCAAATTCCCTTTGAAACGGCATAATTGTTCCAGTAATCGATCGAATGTAAAGGAGGGAGAATTCGGAACATTCAACTGCCGTATCCGGCTATCGAGTACAGAATCGAGTTTAAGTATATTATCTTCGATCTTATTCAATGCCCGGAACACACCTTCTTTATGAAGCATCGTCGAATTAGATAAAACAGCGATCTTGGCATTCGGAAAGAAATGGTCACGGATGGCGATCGTATCTTCAATGATACCTTCGAATTCCGGATGCATGGTCGGTTCACCGTTACCGGCAAAAGTGATCACATCAGGAGTAATACCTTCTGCCTGTATCGCTGATAACTTTTCTTCCAAGGCAGCTTTTACCTCTTCACGAACCGGTAATTTAGTATGCGTACGACGTTCCCCATTCAAACCGCATTCACAGTAAATACAGTCGAAAGAACAAAGCTTGCCGTCCACAGGAAGCAGGTTCATACCCAAAGAAACACCCAGACGCCGACTATGTATCGGACCGAATACTATTTTATCAAAAAGAATTGTTGACATAACTATATATGTTTTTATCTATCAGGTTCTCCATATAACAAAGAACGCAGTCATATTTCTTGAATTATGGACACAAAGCTACAAAAGAGCTTAACACATTGTCTTATCCATACACAATTTATTTTTGATTATACAGGTTATAAAACTATATTTTATTATTTTTGCAATTGGATGGGTGTCCGTTATATAGCAATACTCTATCTATTACAGAAAGCATCTGGCTTTATTCTTTTCAATTTATATTTCATAGTTTATAGTATTTTTACTCACTAGTATTTTACATTTGTTTATTCATAAACAAGTCATGTATATATTAGTGCATATGACTATGTATTATAAATTATGAAAGAATTATTGAGACAGCAATGAACCCGGTCAGTTCCTATGCTTTCATTCTTATTAACTGTCACTTCGGGGAATTGGGGACAGCAATATTATATTATTGTGCTATTCAATTCTATAGAGTTTATCATTTTCCTGCCGATCGTATTCACACTATATTGGCTGGCAAATAAAAATATAAAGTGGCAAAACTTTTTTGTCATAATTGTAAGCTACATATTCTATGGTTGGTGGGACATACGTTTTCTTTCCCTGATCATATTGACCAGTTCTTTTTGTTTTATCAGTGGGCTTCTTATCGAGCAAGCCACAGGAAACCGTAAAAAACAAAAGATAATCAATGCGATCAACATTTTACTTAACATAGGTATTTTAGGTACTTTCAAGTATTTCAACTTCTTCAGTGCTAATCTGAAAACAGTATTACATACGTTAGGTTTCGAACCAGACTGGATCACATTGGATATACTTCTTCCTGTCGGTATAAGTTTTTACACGCTGCAGGCATTAAGTTACAGCATCGACGTATATCAAAAGAAAATATCAGCCTGTCATGATCCGGTTGCCTTTTTTGCTTTTGTCAGTTTCTTTCCACAACTGGTGGCAGGTCCTATAGAAAGAGCGACCAACTTGTTACCTCAGTTTTATAAACGGCGGACGTTCAATTATCATAAAGCAATAGACGGTTGCCAGCAGATGTTATGGGGTTTTTTCAAGAAGATGATAATAGCTGACAATTGTGCAGTAGCAGTCAATGAGATATGGAGCAGTTATCAGTATCAGAGCAGTTTTACTCTTTTACTGGGAGCCATTTTATTTACTTTCCAGATATACGGAGATTTTTCAGGTTATTCGGATATTGCTATCGGGTGTTCCCGATTATTTGGGATCGACTTGATGAAGAATTTCAATTATCCTTATTTTTCAAGAGATATATCTGAATTTTGGAGACGCTGGCATATTTCATTAAGTACCTGGTTTCGTGATTATGTCTATGTTCCTTTGGGAGGGAGCCGCTGTAAAAAAGCAAAAGTGATTCGAAATACTTTTATTATATTCATTATCAGCGGACTTTGGCATGGAGCAAACTGGACGTTCATTGTATGGGGAATTTATCATGCCTGTCTCTTTATTCCTCTTCTGTTACTCAAACGAAACAGAAAATATACTCAAACGATTGTAGCAGAAGGTAAGTTTTTACCCTCTTTGAAAGAAGCAGTACAAGTACTTACTACATGTTTCTTTGTTCTTATCGGATGGATCATTTTCCGGTCAAACAATATAGATGAAGCAGCCGACTATCTATCCCGTCTTTTTTCTTCTTCCTTACTGGATATATCTTTTCCTCATGGCAAGAGAGCTTTGATATACTGTTTATTCTTACTTGCCATAGAATGGATACAACGAGATAAAGAGCATGGTTTACAAATAAACAAGGAGATAAAATCGCCCGTGGTCCGGTGGAGTATCTATTATATACTGATATTTATAATCGTCTTTTTACAAGGTACACCTGCTGATTTTATTTACTTTCAATTCTGAACGTTATGAAGAAGTTTATAAAACAATTGATTGTTTTCTTTATTCCTCTCCTGATCATATTCGCCTTATTGGAATATGCAATCAGACAGATTCCTAATACTTACAAATATAAAAACGAATGGATGCTACAACATGCGGATAGCTTAAATACGCTCATATTAGGTAATTCACATTGTATGTCAGGGATCGATCCTTTTTTTCTCACTCATAAAGCTTTTAATTTTGCAAATTCTTCACAAGATCTGGAACGCGATTATTTCATACTGACCAAGTACGAAGAAATATATACGGAATTAAAGTATGTCATCCTTTCTTTCTCGTATTGTACACTTCAGGATAGGATGGACTATACAGACAAATCCCGTTTAAAATATTACGGTATTTATATGGGATATGATAAATATAAGTATAGTGTAGAAATCACGAGTAGCATTACTTATGAAAAAATAAGAGAATACTTAAAAGGAAATACTTCACAATATTCTCCGTTTGGATTCAAAATAAATGATACTTCAAAAGAAAATTTAGGAATAAGCGGCATAAAAGCGGCTAAACGACATACATTAAATAACCGGGAAAGTGTAGCTGAAAACCTGATATTTTTGGATAGAATAATCCGGTTCTGTGAGAGTAAACAGATCAAACTTATACTTGTCACTACACCGACCTATCCCAGTTATTATGAACATCTGAATGAACAACAACTCGATTTACTGTTTTCTACAGCAAAAGAAAAAGTAGATAACTACCCAAATATCCTCTATCTCAATTTTCTGAAAGATGACAGATTCGATGATATCGATTTCAAAGATGGCGATCATTTATCAAAACAAGGAGCTGAAAAGTTTACCAAAATGTTGAAAGATAGCATCGACTATATCTTAAAAACAGAGTTATAAAATCATATTTTAAAACTTATACCGCAGAAGTACATATAAATCTGTTTTGTTATGTCCTTCTATCTCCTCCTGATCTGTACCGATCACATTACGATCAGCATAATAAGTATGTCCCAATTTACCAGAAAGGGATAATTTATCCAGTATGTTCCATCGAAAAGATAAAGACAACCTGATCCCTTTTCCATAAAAAGAAGGCATATTGAAAGCATACAGAATATTCTTCTCATACGAATTAATACGGCTGTAATAATCGTCCGTATGAAAATATGCCATATAAATATCCGACTGAAACGGAAGGTTAGACGGTTTCCAGCCTGCCCCTTGTGAGATCATCCATCCAAGACTGCGTTTCCCTTTCCATTCACCATAATAAACACAGTCGGCAGATGTTTTCAATATCCATACCGATCGTATACCATATAAGAACTGTAATCTGAAACGTTGTTGTGAATAGGGCAGGATATTTAATGTCGATTCATTTTCCAATGTCCGGTTCTTTTCTTTTTTCCTGTACTTATAACGTAAATACCATGCAAAATTTTTACCTGGATCAGCATCCAGTTGAACCATATATTCCTGCCCCGAAGAAGGAGCATCCACACCATATTTTAACCAGGGAAAACGGAACACGTCAGCATACATGGATAACTTGAAATGAGCAAATGGCGTCCATTGCATACCTGCATAAACTCCTTGTTCATTCTGTACGGAAGAGTTCTGACCGAACGCATTCCCGAAAAAGGCCTGGTATCTCCTGTCATAATAACGGTGCAATACCAATAATGACAAATAAGAAACAGGCGTTAACTGAAAGGCATTCAGTGTGGCGACCGCCTTGTTGGAAGATATGGCCGTCTCACCGTAAAACTTTACTTTTTTAGTTTTCAACATATAGTTAACGCTCATGTTGATATTATCGTTCCCCCGAAAATAAAACAAGTTATAAGGCTTCGGATCAGGTTGTATCCGATATTTTCCGAAAGAGTAGGACAGGGCTGTTATCCCAACCGAAAAATTAGAATTTTCATAACGCACGTTTCCACCATATGTCTGCATAGGAACAGTATGTTTCTTTTCCCAATCACGTTCCAAACGGTGTAAACCGTCTGTTTTAAATGAACTTACTTCATTGTTATCAACACCGGCATCTAATTTCCGGTAAGAATAGAACAAACTGATATAGAACTGTTTCAAGGCTACGGTCGACGCCATTCCGCGAAAGTAATCATTCTCGTTTGTTGAAAAGTGACGACGAAAACCATTCGTTCGTCTTTCAGCTTGTGCTACTATCGAACCACGCCCGGGTGTAAAATCATTACTGATAACCAGACCTTGTCCGAAAGATATCTTATAGTCACCTATAGCCAGACTTTTCAACCACTTATTTATATCCTTGAAAAAAAGATGTACCGAATAGAAATCATACCCTTTGTGATAAGAGTTCCAAAACGGTTCACCGGCACCTTTCTCTGCTACTATCCCCAACTGCAGTCTGTCATCAAACGCATACGAATAGCGTAGATGATGATAAAATGGTTCACCCAGATATTTCCGGTTGGGATATTGCTGCAAAATACTATCCGGATATGAACAATATCCTTTTTTCTGTTGAAAACATTTATCATATCTGATTTGCAATTCATTAGAACCATACTTCAACAAGTTTTTAACAGAGAAAGGACGTTTATTAACCGATATATCTCCAATATAAATAAATGGAAGCAACAGGGAAATAGTATCGAAATCCATTCCTTCCATATTCTTTAATTCATAAAGAGTGACCAGTTTTCCATATTTTGTACGATATGTCAACAGGCTGGTTATTTGTTGGTCAGACAGAAAAGGCAAACGTTTCAGTTCATTTTCAGTGACACTATTCAGCTCAAAAGGATGTTCCGCCAAGTAGGAGAGATCTGTATACAGGTTTTCAATCCGGGCCTCATCCTCCGTTTCAGAAGCCAGTTCTTCCATATATTCCATCCACTTATCAACAGAATATATATTCTGACTATTAAGGTTATAACTGTTTATCAACAGATATACCAACAGGGTTATCCACAATCTTTTCATAGTTATTATCAGGTTAGAAACAATATTTTAATCCAATGCCGGTACTTACTCCTAACACCGGATGATAATGAGCGGCCACATCGACCACAAAGCCGGATAACCGATATCCGATTCCCAAAGTGGGTAGGAGTGGAGTCACTTTTATTCCGGCACGTATATAAAAATGATCGATTAATTGGTATTCTATGCCGATACGACCCGATAAAGTAGTTTGTTTATCCGTCTCCGCATTTCCAACTATCAACAGATTGTTAATAATCTCCCATTGAAAACCTATTTGTAACGAATAAGAGATAATAGATTCTATATCAATATCCTTTTTTCGAATCTCAACAGAAGGTAAATTCTGTATTAACATACCAATCAACAGCTTTTCAACCGGAATAAACAGGATACCAACATCTGCGGACAAGTATTGTGGATTTTCTTTCAATAATTTGGCCTGCAGAAATGTGTACTGGATACTGATACCTACAATCCACTTCTCAGTAAGCAATTTCCCCAGGAATATCCGGAACATACTTTCTCTATATTGATCGTAACCGAAAGAAGAGATATTAACACCTGCAGAAAATAAGTTGTTCGGATAGCTGAATGCCATATTCACCATTCCCAATTCTTTCAATCCATAATAATTAAAGTAATTGATATCAACAGACCCGGAACTCTCCAGACCGACCACAGCAGGATTGAATAACAAAGAGTTAGTTACACCGCAAGTACCCATTCCCATACAGCGGATATCGGGTATACGGAAGTTATCAACAGCATACAAACAGGAAGAGATCTCCAACAGGAAGCATAATAAAACTAATCGTTTCATAGATAAGATATGTTTGGTTGTTAATTAAAATATTCTTCCAATACAAAAAGGCTATTCAATATTCATAGTTACCGGTTTTGTTATTATCAGAATCAAAGCAAATATAATGATTCTTATCGAGTTGACAACTTATTAACAACTAAATTATCATTTCCGTATAATAAGTCAAATTCTGTAAAAGCAGCACAGGCTATTGGTAAATCACCTACTTTTGTAGACTATGACAAAGAAGAGATGGTATAAAATCCTTATTTTATTTCTATTCTGTGCAGTTGGGAGCCAGGCACAGAAGCTGAAAATAAATACACTTCCCGAAGGTGTACAAAGAGCGTACATCGACGGGAAAGATACCGTTCCTGTCGTTAATCTGCAGGAAGTCTTCATATTTCCGCAGGTGCGCTTCAAAAATAAACGTGAACAGGAAAAATATAATAAGCTGGTCCGGGACGTTAAACGTACATTACCATATGCCAAAATGGTGTATGAAACGTTAATCGAAACATATGAATATATGGAAACACTTCCGGATGAAAAAGCCCGGCAAGCCCATCTGAAACGAATGGAAAAAGATTTGTTCAAAGAGTATAAACCAGAGTTGAAAAAGCTGACCTTCTCGCAGGGTAAACTACTTATTAAACTGATTGACAGGGAATGTAACCAGTCCAGTTATAACCTGTTGAAAGCTTATCTGGGTAGTTTCAGGGCAGGCTTCTGGAACCTGTTTGCCGGTATGTTCGGAGCCAGCCTGAAATCGGAATATGACCCGAAAGGAAAAGATGCCATGACGGAACGGGTCGTTATCCTGGTTGAAAGAGGATTAATCTGACAACTGTTTAAAAAAATCCCAGATAATAATACCGGTCGTTACCGACACATTCAACGAATGTTTTGTTCCGTATTGGGGTATTTCAATACACATATCACAGTTATCAACAACAGATTGTTGAACACCTTTGACTTCGTTTCCCATAATAACTGCATATTTTTTATCCTTGTCTAATAGCAATTTATCCAACATAGTACTACCTACAGCCTGTTCGACCGCACATACGATATACCCTTGTTGCTTCAGGTTATCAACAGCCTCCTGTGTATCTTTAAAATATCTCCAGTCGACAGTTTCTTCAGCCCCTAAAGCAGTCTTGTGTATCTCTGCATGAGGGGGACAAGCCGTAATACCACATAAATAAATAGCTTCCACCCGGAATGCATCGGAAGTACGAAAAACTGAACCGACATTGTTCAGGCTTCTAACATGGTCAAGCACAACAATTAAGGGTATCTTTTTACTTTCCTTGAAAGCCTCGGGAGTGAGGCGGTTCATTTCTGTTATTTTCAGTTTACGCATAACTACTTTTCTTTGCCTGCAAAAGTAGCTAATTAATGTGGATATGCCGTTGAAAAGGTATTGATAAGTCGTGAACATAAAATGAAAAAAAGTTCTTGCATTATTCAGATTCTTCGTTATACTCCCCCTTGTTTCAATTATGCAACAATAATAACCTATTATTTATTACGAGCTATTAACAAGGGTTATACACGTTTCAACAACCATCCACAGATATAAACTTTTACACAACGGCAGTTATCAACATAAAACTGATAAAGTCTGTAACATAAAGATATCCAGTTATTAATATATCATTTCATCTGTTGGTATCCTTTTAATAAGCAGTTCATATACTTTAATAACTCTCCGAGCAAATATTGTAACAGAAATGTATTAACTGTTTCAACAGGATATTATATTCATCATATTTTATTTTTAAATTAAAGATTAATAAGAATATA